>JBKHIL010000173.1:0-4604 GCA_046538645.1 Desulfovermiculus sp. | reverse complement strand
TTGAGGCAGCGCCAATTTTTGGTCCCCAGCAGGGGCTGCAGGCTGGAAGCACAAAACTCGGAAGCCTCCTGCGGTGGCAGGCGGGAAAATATGTACCTGGCCCAGGTCAGGGCCATCGGTCCGCTGCGCATCTGCTCTGCATTGCAGTGCAGGGAGATCTCGGCACAGGCCAGATCGTCTGCCGTGACCGCTAAACATGGGACAGACAGGTCCAGGCTGCGACAGGCCTGGACCCTCTTCCAGCCACAAACGAGCAGCCACGTTCCCTGCCGTTCTGTAACCAGGACAGGCTGAACGACACCGAATTTGTCTACCACAGACAGAAAACCTGTATCTGGTTCCTGTCGGCACACAAGCCATCCCGGGCTGCAGTCGATATCTTCAGCTGGGAGATGAAATACGTGAGCGGTCATTTGTTATAACAAACCGGTTTGTATGGAAACCAGTTATCGGTTATCAGTTATCGGTAAGAACATCAGATCCTGACAACTGTTAACTGATATCCGATAACTTTGTATGCTTCGTTGTGCCTTGAACCACGCAGGAATGGCAGTTACTTCAAAAACTCCCGATAGGCCAGGGTGGTAGCATACAGATCCACAGAACTGGAAAGCTCAAATGGGCTGTGCATGCCCAAAACACCAGGGCCGAAATCGATAATGTCCAGCCCATAAACAGCCAGGTGCTTGGCCACGGTCCCGCCTCCTCCGGCGTCCACCTTGCCGATCTCGGCCATCTGCCAGGGGATGCCTGCGGAATTGAGCAGCCCGCGCAGCCAGGCCACATACTCAGCCGAAGCGTCATTGGCCCCCACTTTCCCCCGGTGTCCGGTAAATTTGCAAAAGACCGGACCATAACCCAGTCTGGAGGCATTGAGCTGATCGTGGAGATCCTGGTAATCCGGATCAATGGCCCCATGCACATCCGCAGATACGGCCTTGGAATTCATAAACACCTCAGCCAGAGAAGCCCCTGGTTCCCAGGCCTGAATCAGCTCCTGCAGGGTATATTCCATGAACAGGGATTTGGCGCTGGTGGCCCCTTCCGAGCCGATCTCCTCCTTGTCCCAGAAAATAACAACCTGAGTATATTCGGGATTTTCTTCAGCCATCAGGGCCTGGAAGGCCGCGAACACGCAAATCCGATCGTCCTGACCGTAGCCGCCGATCAAGGTCTTATCCAGTCCCACCCAGCGGGCCGCCCCGGCCGGAACCACCTGAACTTCGGCACTGAACAGGTCCTCCTCCACCAGGCCGTAGCTCTGGTTCAGGATCTGCAATATCCGGTTTTTGAGACGCTTGTTCTGCGTATTCCCTTCTTTGCCATTCTCTTTTTTTTCCGCCGGCCTGTTGCCCAGAATCACGTTTAGCTTTTCCCCTTCAAAGGCCTCAGACAGCTTGCGCTCATTCTGCTTGGAGGCCAGATGAGGCAAGAGATCGGCAATCACAAAGACCGGATCTCCTTCCTGCTCTCCAATGGACAGCTCGATTCGCCTCCCGTCCGTGGTCACCACCACTCCATGCAGAGCCAGGGGCCGGGAAAGCCACTGGTATTTTCGAATTCCCCCGTAATAATGGGTTTTGGCCAGGGCCAGATCACAGGCCTCGTACAGAGGGTGCTGCTTAAAATCCAGGCGCGGTGTATCGGCGTGAGCCCCGATGAGCCGAAAACCCTGGCTCAGGGGCTTTTGCCCCTGTCTGGCTAAAAGCAGGCTCTTGCCCTTGACCTCGCGCATGACTTGACGGTTTTGGATATCCGGAGAAAAACCCGCGGCTTCAGCCCGTTTTTTAAGCCAGGCCACTGTCTCCCGTTCGGTCTTACACTTACTCAAAAACTTTACATATTCCTGGCCCAACTGCTCGATTGCTTTTTCATGCTCTGGTCCGGCAAAGAGCTCCCATCCGCTCTTGGCCTCATGCTCCAAACCTGTCTGCATTTCGCGCTCCTTATAAATTTCCATGTCAGACGTGGAAATTTATTCTGTGATTTTCAAATCCCTACTATGTTTAGTGTGTACCATGCACATACCTGAGGCGGCATTGTTCACTTTCCTCAGCTTTCCGGCTCCCGGTTCAGCATTTCCATAGCCTGTTCCAGGACCGGGGCGACCATCTTCAACTCATCGGCCTGCAAAGTTCGGGGATCCAGGCACAAGCTGTCATGCTCTATGCGGCCCACCAGCGGCGGATCGGTCATAAGCAGCACTTCCCGCAATGCGTCGACCTCAATTCCCGCCTTAGGAGTCAAACAGACCAGAGAGGTGGGCAGATCGTGTTCCGGACTGGCTCCCCCGCCCACTCGGGAGGCGCCGGATATAACCCTGATGTCAAAAGATTTCCGCAGCCGGGGACGGAGCCTGGAGGCCAAACGCCGAGCTTTGTTTTTGAGCTGTTCCGGCCCGGTGCAGATCATGCGCAGGGTGGGCACCTGTGCTCCGGCCGTCTCCGGATCCAGATACAGGCGCAGGGTGGCCTCCAGACCGGCCAGGGTCATCTTGTCGATACGCAGAGCTCGGTTCAAAGGATTTTTCTTGATGGGATCAATAAATTCTTTGCGCCCCAGAATAATACCGGCCTGAGGCCCGCCCAGAAGCTTGTCTCCACTGAAAGTGACCACCGAGACCCCGGTCTTGAGTACGCTTTGGACCGCGGGCTCGTCCAGGCCGGTGGACGTGGGAAAAGAAAACAGGTTGCCGCTGCCCAGATCCTCCAGGACCGGAAGCTGAAAGCGTTCCCCCAGCTGAACCAGCTCGGGCAAGGGCACTTCTTTGTGGAACCCGATGATCCGGTAGTTGGAGGTATGGGCCTTGAGCAGGGCTCCGGTATTCTCCCCGATGGCCTGCTCATAGTCATAAAGATGCGTGCGGTTCGTGGCCCCCACCTCCTTGAGCACCGCCCCGCTTTTGGCCATGACATCCGGAATGCGAAACGAGCCGCCGATTTCCACCAGCTGTCCTCGGGAAACAATGACCTCCTTGCCCTTGGCCAGGGTATCCAGCATGAGCAGGACTGCGGCGGCATTATTATTGACCACCAGGCCGGCTTCAGCCCCGGTCAGCCGGCAGAGCAGGTCTTCGACCAGTGCGTAGCGGCTCCCCCGCTTACCGGTATCCAGAGAGAACTCCAGGTTGGAATAGGACCGGCAGGCCTGTTCCACAGCCCGCACCGCAGAATCAGCCAGCAGCGACCGGCCGAGATTGGTATGCACCACCACGCCGGTGGCATTGATGACCTGCCGAAAATTGGGTCTGGACTTTTGGCGGACAAAGCGCACAACACGAGGAGCCAGGGTCTGGATGCTCAAACTCTGTGCATCGTCAATCCGCCCGGCCCTGATATCCTTCCGGCATTGGTCCAAAAAGGCGTTCACCAGGTCTTTGCGCAGACCCCGGGGGATGTCCTGAACTTCCGGCTCGTCCTCGAGGGTCTTGAGGAGTTGATCGACTGAAGGGATGCTTTGAAACAGGATATTCATCATCGGGCTCGGCTTTATAAGCTGTCACTTGCAGGCACTTGGGACATATGGTCCAAAAGAATATGTGTATAAATAGAGAGTTATCCAGGCCTTGAGCTGTATATGTTCCGCTCTTGACCAAAAAGCCGGGTGACTTTATAAAGAAATCACGCGCCAGTAGCTCAGTAGGATAGAGCAGCGGCCTTCTAAGCCGCCGGCCGGGTGTTCGAATCGCCCCTGGCGCGCCATGAATATCAAGGGGTTATAGGGTTTCCCTAGAGCCCTTTTTTTATTTCCCGCCGTACTTCTCACCTGCAGCGTAATTTTCCCACACCTAAAGATGCGCTGTTCCCTGTTTATTTTCTTTTGTATTCATTGTCCACCCCAGGCAAAAAGACCGCAGGTCTTGGGTTTTGCTTATCATTCTCAAAAGCTCTGCCTGAAAAGCAGATCTTGACCCCAACGCGGCATATGCAATAAATTTATACAATCTGGAGATCACACTCCGGAGTCCTCACATCCTGTATCTTGGGTATAAAATTCTTGCAGTATTTTCTCAGAAGTAAAAAAAAAGCTATAAACCGCCACCTGTTGCGCAAAGTACCTGACCAGTTTGCTGGGTGCATAAGCATGACTGAGCAAAGTGACAAACAAGGGGCAAGCTTATGGAAAAATCCGGAAAAGTAAGCCGCCGCAGCTTTCTGCAGGGTCTGGGAACTTCCGTGTTTCTGGCCGGGATACAGACAGTCTTTGCCCTGCCCTTATGGGCCAGAACGGAAAAATGGGGACTGGAGGGTTTGCCCCCGGCCAAAAGCCGCTATGACCTGACAATTGGCTACTCGCCCATAGTGATTGATGGGCGGGAAGGGATCTCCACCGGCATTAACGGCACTGTTCCCGGCCCCTTGGTCAGGCTGCGGGAAGGGGACGACGTGGTCCTGAACGTAACCAACGCCATGACGAACACGGTTCACTCTTCCATCCACTGGCACGGCATTCTGGTTCCTTTCCCCATGGATGGCGTCCCGGGGGTGAACTTTGCCGGTATCCGGCCCGGAGAAACGTATGAATACCGCTAGAAGGTCATTCAGGCCGGAACCTACTGGGATCACAGCCACTCCTTTCTGCAGGAACAATCAGGAGCTTACGGG
>JBKHIL010000172.1:0-4608 GCA_046538645.1 Desulfovermiculus sp. | reverse complement strand
TTGAGCTGTTCATATGTCAGATTTGTCTCCGCGCTCGTATGAAACAAGAAGTTAGATTACTTTTCAATCTTCGTCTAACATATCGAAAAAATGAGAAGATGCCCGGAGCCATAAGAGAAAGACGTTCCCAGGAAAGATCCCGGTGAACCGGAGGAAAGTTCACAGGATAAACCCTGGGAACGACGAAAGAGGGCGAATAATTATTCGCCCCTTGTATGCTGCTGAAACCCCACGTTTTGTCCTTGATCAACCCGGCAAATTTTTCTTTTTTTGTGCCCGCTTTGGGGCAAAAAATATTTCAGATTTGCCGGAGGCAAATCTGAAAACAGAACAAGTGTACTGGAGTTGGCGGCAATAATAAGCAGAGCTCAAAAGCCCTGCCTCTGCCTGGTTGCCAAACCTGGAAGGAATGTCCTATAATCATTTCGTTTTCCCTTCAACCCAGACGTATTGCCCACAAAGGATTCCTCATGCGCGCAAGCACATCCACCCAGCAGTTCAAGCAAAGGCTGGATGAGCATCATCAGTGGCCCTGCACGTACATGTTTAAGTTCATTGTTCCTCAGAATCAAACCCAAAAGATTCTTGACCTGTTTGAATCCAGAGACGACCTGCGGGCCCGTCCTTCCAGGCATGGCCGGTATATGAGCATTACAGCCAAATGCACCGTGGCGTCCAGCGAGGAAGTCGTAGCTGTGTACCAGGCTGCGGCCCAGATCAAGGGAGTTATTTCTTTGTAAAGAAAGTGAGTTTCCATGTTTTATAAGCTCTTATTGGCATTCATCCTCATTCCCCTGCTTGAGCTCACCCTGCTGATAAAGCTGGGCGGGGCCATCGGAGTATTCAGCACCATCGGAATCGTCGTCCTGACGGCAGTTGTCGGGGCCTATCTGGCCCGAATGGAAGGCACGCGCACATTGATGCATCTCAGGGCCAACATGGATCAGGGGATTATGCCCACTGATGAGCTCATTGACGCCATTATTATCTTTGCCGCCGGCGCCGTATTGCTCACTCCGGGCTTTTTGACCGATATTTGCGGTCTTCTCCTCTTATTCCCCCCGACCAGGCGGGCTTTCCGGAAGTGGCTCAAACGACATTTTGCGGCCAGAGTCAATCAACGCGACATTCACATCCACCCGCACTAAATAATGGGATACGCCACGCTTGCACAGTGTGTTCAGGATCTGGAGGCTCAAGGCCAGCTTCTGCGCCTGGACATGGAAATCGATCCTTTCCTGGAAGCCGGGGCCATTCAGCGCCGGGTCTTTCAGGCCAACGGACCGGCTTTGCTGTTTTCCCGAGTCAAAAATACACCATTTCCCATGCTGGGGAACCTGTTCGGGACCCGTGAGCGCCTGGATTTTATATTTCGCGACACCTTGCCTGCTCTGCAAGGCTTGTTCCAGGTAAAAGCTGACCCTTGGCAGATATTTCATAGACCGGGTCTCCTCCCCAAGCTGCCCAAACTTCTGTGGTCCACACGCCCCCGCCAGGTCAAGAACGGGCCAATTTTCGCCGCACGCGCCCGGCTCAGGGACCTGCCCCAGCTCATCTCCTGGCCTGAGGACGGTGGAGCGTACATCACCCTGCCCCAAGTGTACACTGAAAGCCCGAATCAGCCTGGGCCACGGGCCTCCAATTTAGGCATGTACCGCATCCAGATCAGCGGATCTGCCTTTTCCCCTGATCAGGAAGCCGGTCTGCACTATCAGATCCACCGTGGCATCGGGCCGCACCACAGCCAGGCCCTGGCCCGTAACCAGCCTTTGGCGGTGAATATCTTTGTCGGCGGTCCCCCGGCGCTGACTCTGGCCGCTATCATGCCCTTGCCCGAAGGCCTCCCGGAAATCTTTTTTGCCGGTGCCCTGGCCGGACGGCGCATTCCTGTGCTGACTGCCGCCAACGGTCTCCCGGTGCCTGCCGAAGCCGATTTCTGCGTCAGCGGACGGGTCTTACCGCATGATCTCCGGCCCGAAGGCCCTTTTGGAGATCACCTGGGGTACTACAGTCTGGTCCACGATTTTCCTGCCCTCCAGGTCGAGCAGGTCCTGCACCGGCCTGGGGCCATATGGCCCTTTACCACTGTGGGCCGTCCGCCCCAGGAAGATTCGGTCATCGGTTCCTTTATCCACGATCTGGTCTCAGCTCTGGTTCCCTCGGTATTTCCCGGTCTGCACCAGGTGCACGCAGTGGATCAAGCCGGAGTCCATCCCCTGCTTCTGGCCGTAGGCAGCGAACGCTACGTCCCCTTTGCCCAGGAGCGCATGCCCCAGGAGCTTTTGACCAATGCCCACGCCCTGCTGGGCAACACCCAGACCGCTTTGTCCAAATACATCTTCATAACCGCCCGGGAAGACGACTCCCGTTTAAACGCCCACAACATACCCGATTTTTTCCACCACTTCCTGTCCCGGGTGGATTGGACCCGGGATATACACTTCATCACCCGGACGACCATGGATACCCTTGACTATTCCGGAATCAGCCTCAATCAGGGCTCAAAGGCCATCATGGCTGCAGCAGGAACCCCCAAGCGAGAGCTCGCATCCCATCTTCCTTTAATCTCCTGGCCTCAGGGTTTTCAAAATCCAGCCTTGCTGGCCCCGGGCATTCTGATTATCCAGGGTCCGGCCCATGATCAGCCCCGGGACCATGAAGATCCCGGCCTGCAGGACATGGCCGCAAACTTAACCGCACAGGGAGGCCTTGAAGGTTTCCCTCTTCTTGTAGTAGTTGATGACCCTACCTTTGCCGCCGCCAACTGGGACAATTTTTTGTGGGTGACCTTTACTCGATCCGATCCGGCCACTGATTCGTATGGTGTGGGAGCCTTCATCCGCTCCAAACATTGGGGCTGCACAAGCACTCTGATCATTGACGCCCGCTTGAAAACCTACCATGCTCCTCCATTACAATCAGATCCGGAAGTTGAAAAACGGGTGGATGCCCTGGGTGCCCCAGGCAAACCCCTGCATGGCATCATTTAATGAATCCGCCCCAGGGGTATGAAGTGAGCTTGTTTGTTTGTAATTTGGGATTTCGAATCTGGGATTTTTATCCGGAAACCAAGAGGGGGTGCCCCTTCCCTCTCTTGCTCAAATCTTAGGTTTCATCATTGATCAATCTGGCAAATTTTCTATTTTTTGCCCGCGTGGGGGCAAAAATAGTTCAGATTTGCCGGAGGCAAAGCTGAACTCATGAATATTATTGTCAATTGGTTCAAGCGCACATTCTCCGAACCCCAACTGGTTATCCTGCTGATCATTCTGGCCATAATCGTGGGTACATTCGTGACAGTGGGTGAATATCTCACTCCAGTCATTGTCAGTCTGGTCCTGGCCTATCTCCTGGAAGGTATCGTCCACTCACTGGAACGGCGAAAAGTCCCCAGGCTTTTAGCAGTCTATATTGTCTATATCCTCTTTCTCCTGGTTTTCGCCTATCTTTTGTTTGTCTTATTGCCTCAGCTCACCAAACAAATCGCGATGTTCCTCCAGGATCTTCCAGCCATGATCAAATCCTGGCAAAGTGAGCTGCAGCGCCTGCCGGAACGTTATCCCCAGTTTGTGACCCAGAATCAAATCAACCGCCTCACTGAGACCATAGCCGATCGGATGGCCCGGCTGGGTCAGGAAATCCTGTCTATTTCCCTGGCTTCAGTCAAAGGTTTCATCGATGTGCTTATTTACAGCATCCTTGTACCAATCATGGTCTTTTTCTTTTTAAAGGACAAAGACAAGATCGTCCATTTCTTCCGGCTTATCCTGCCGCAGGACCTGGGGCTGACTCATGAGGTCTGGAAGGAAGTCAACCTCAAGACAGCCAAATTCATCCAGGGCAAGCTCTGGGAAATTGTCATTGTCTGGATCGGCAGTTATATTGCATTTTTCTTTCTGGATTTGCGCTTTGCCGTCCTGCTCAGCTTTTTGGTTGGCATCTCGGTCATCATCCCCTATGTCGGGGCTACGATCATGACCATCCCTGTGGCCCTGGTCGCCTATTTTCAATGGGGCCTGGATCCCCATTTTGCCTACACTGTACTTATTTATTTGATCATCCAGTTCATTGACGGGAACCTCCTGGCCCCCCTGCTCATGGCTGGAATTGTCAATCTGCATCCAGTGGCGGTTATCATCGGCATTTTGGTCTTTGGCGGACTGTGGGGTTTCTGGGGCGTTTTTTTCGCCATTCCCCTGGCCACGCTGATCCATGCCATAATCAAGGCCTGGCCCAGACATTCCGGCTGGGACACTTCCCCTGCATCACAACAAAACGATTCGTGAGGAGTCTGCCATGCAAGACGCATTCGGCATATATTATTATCCGTTCCCCGGGCACAAATCCATCCGCATGTATGTGCGGGAAAATCAGGATGTCATAGAATTCAGACTGCACAGTGAGAAAGATCCCCAATTATGGGCCGAGCATGGCTGGCTGACCTATGAGGCCGTGCGCCGGGCGTCGGAGATGTACAGCCGGCCGGATGGAAAAAATCCCTTACACTGGTACGACTTTGATGTGGCTGTTCATGTCCTCAAACAGGCTCGAAAACAGGGGAGTGAAGGGAAATAGAAATTCTGGCCACTGTGCGCACAAGGTGATTTT
>JBKHIL010000171.1:0-4619 GCA_046538645.1 Desulfovermiculus sp. | reverse complement strand
ATCCTGGGTCTGATCAGCCTGATCATCGTCAACTTTTTGCAGCTGTTTATACCCAGGGTCATTAAATGGGCGGTGGACGACCTGACCGCCATGTCTTTGGATACTGCCGGGCTGATGGTCTACGCCGGCCAGATCGCCGGGATCGGGTGCTGCATGGGCCTTTTTCGCTATGTGTGGCGGAACTGTCTGCTGGGCACCTCCCGCCGGGTGGAAGAAGGCCTGCGCAACCGACTCTTCACCCACCTGCAAACCCTGTCCGCACAGTATTTCGACACCACCCGCACCGGGGACCTCATGGCCCACGCCACCAACGACATCCTCCAGGTACGTATGGCTACCGGCATGGGGCTGGTGGCCATCAATGACGCCATCTTCCTGGGCCTGGCCGCCATCGGATTCATGCTGGTCATAAGTCCGGTTCTTACCTTGCTGGTCCTTATCCCCATGCCCATTATCATTATCGGCACCCGGTTCTTCACCAAACGCATGCATCAACGCTACCAGTCCGTCCAGGCCAGCTTTTCCGATCTGACTGAAGCGGTTCGGGAACGAATAGCCGGTATCAGGCTGGTCAAGGCCTATAATCTGGAACAGGCCGAAAGTGCGCATCTCAATGAGCATTCCCAGGCCTATGTGCAGGAAAATCTCAAGCTGATCCGGACCACCGGGGTCTTTTTCCCCCTCATGCTCCTGCTGACCAACCTGAGTATGGCCGTGGTCATCTATTTCGGCGGCCGCCTGACCATAGTGCACACCATCTCCCCGGGTGATTTTGTGGCCTTTATCAGCTACCTGGGCCTTCTGACCTGGCCAATGATGGCCATGGGCTGGGTGATAAATCTCATGCAGCGGGGCAAGGCCTCTCTGGACCGCATTCAGACCATTCTGGATACCAGGCCGGTCATTACATCACCCGTAAGACCTCACCCCCTTCCTTTTACTCCGCCCCGCCTGGCCATTGAGCAGGTCTCTTTTACCTATCCCGGCGGCCAGACCGCCCTGCAGGACATTACTTTCCAGGTTCAGCCTGGTCAGACCCTCGGCCTTGTCGGGCCGCCCGGGGCGGGAAAGAGCACCCTGCTCCAGCTTATCCCCAGGCTCTACGACCCCGGTCAGGGCCGGATTACCGTCCACGGCCTCGACCTGCAGCATGTCTCCCTGTCCGCTCTGCGCTCTCTGGTGGCCTACGTCCCCCAGGATCCCTTTCTTTTCTCCGGTACCATCCGGGACAATCTTGGCCTGGGCCGGGAAGGGGCAACAGAACACGACATGCTCCGGGCCCTGCGCAAGGCGGATATGGAAGACACGGTTCTGGAATTTGCCAGAGGCCTGGACACAGTGGTCGGAGAAAGGGGAGTGATTCTTTCCGGAGGGCAAAAACAACGTATAGGTCTGGCCCGGGCCTTTCTGCATGCCGGACCATTACTCGTTCTGGACGATCCCATCAGCCAGGTGGACACCCAGACCGGCCGCCGCATCCTGGATCATCTGCTCCCTGAGACCCAGGATCGGACCACGCTCATCGCTTCGCATCGCCTGGCCGCCTTGAGCACCGCAGACTGGATCATCACCCTGGACCAGGGCCACATACGTGAAGCCGGCACCCATGACCAGCTTATGGCCCACGATGGGTTCTACGCCCGGACCTTCCGGTTTCAGGAAATCGAAGAGGCCTTGAATGCAACATGACTTCGGCTCCTATGAAGAAGATCAGCTGGGCAAACCCCGGGACCTGGGCATACTGACCAGATTATTCCCGTATGTCCGCCCCTATTCCAGCCTGGTCTCCCTGTCTCTGCTTCTGGTCCTGGTCATCACTCTGTGTGAGCTGTCCATCCCCTACATGACCAAAATGGCTGTGGACCGCTATATCGTTCCCTCTCAGTCCGAGGCCACGCAAGGACAAACCAGGGAGAAGCGCTTCCTGGAGGTGGACGCCGAAGACCCCAGGGTCCAGGCCGTGGTCTCCGCCCACCCCGATCTGTTTCACGAAGACAAAGGACGCACCCTTATTGCGTTCTCTGATCTGTCCCGGCTGCCCAAGGACAGCCTGACCCGGCTCCGCCACCATGACCTGCGCGGCCTGGGCTGGCTTACCCTGGCCTTTCTGCTCATTGTAAGCCTCAATTTCGGAGCCAGCTTCGGGCAGCGGGTGATCATGGAGCTGTCCGGACAGCGCATCATGCACGATTTGCGCATGCAGCTCTATGCTCATGTCCAGAGCCTGTCCCTGTCCTTTTTCAACCGCACACCAGTGGGACGTCTGGTGACCCGGATGACAAATGATGTGCAGAACCTGCACGAGCTGTTCACCAATTTTCTGTCCTTTGTGCTCAAGGACCTGTTCATGCTCCTGGGCATTGCCGTGATCCTGCTCACCATTCACTGGCAACTGGCCCTGGTTTCCTTTGCTGTCCTTCCCTTCGTCCTCCTGGCCTCCATAGTCTTCGCCCGCCGGGCCAGGCAGGTCTTTCGCATCCTGCGCATCAAGGTGGCTGAAATCAATTCCCGTTTTTCGGAGACTATCGAGGGCATGCGCATCATCCAGCTCTTTGGCCGGGAAAAGACCAATGAACGCAGCTTTCAGACCTTAAATCATGAAAACTACCAGGCCGGGATGGATCAGATCAGGATCCTGGCTGTTTTTCTGCCCTTCATCGAAGTCCTGGGCTTTCTGGCTATGGCCCTGATCGTGGGCTACGGCGGCTCCAGAGTCCTGGGCGGAACCCTGAGTCTTGGAGCATTGGTGGCCTTTCTTTCTTATATCCGCATGTTTTTCCGCCCCTTGCGGGACATGGCCGAAAAATTCAACTTATTGCAAAATGCCATGTCGTCGGCCGAGCGTATATTTCAGATTATGGACACCAGGTAGCACCTGCCCTCACCCGCTTCTATTCCCCACCGGGACGAAGCGCTTGAGAGTATTGAGTTCTCCCGCGTATCCTTTGCCTATACCCCGGACAGTCCAGTGCTCAAGGACATCACCTTTTCCTTAACCAAGGGAGAACGGATTGCCTTTGTCGGGCCCACAGGAGCGGGCAAGAGCTCCCTGATCCACCTGTTGGTCCGGTTTTACGATCCCCAGCAGGGGCAAATTCTGATAAACGGGCGGGATATACTCAAGTGGGATGTGAGTTTTCTGCGTTCGCGCATGGCCCTGGTTATGCAGGAATCTTTCCTCTTTGCCCGCACTCTCCGGGAGACCCTGCTCCAGGGCAATCCGGATCTGACTGAGCAGGAGATACACAACCTCTTGGATCAACTGCAGCTTTGGCCCTTGATCAATAAGCTGGACCAGGGCCTGGATACGGTCTTAAGCGGGCGGGGTGCCTCCCTGTCCAGCGGAGAACGCCAGCTCTTAGCCATGGCCAGGGCTTTGGCCCGCAACCCGGACATCCTCATCCTGGACGAGGCCACCTCGTCTATCGATTCGGAAACCGAACTGCGACTGGCAAAAGCCATGCATCGTCTGCAGCAGGACCGAACATCGATCACCATCGCCCCTCGCCTGGCTACGGCCCGGCATGCGGACACCATCTATGTCCTGCACCGGGGACGCATCATCGAGTCCGGGTCCCACTCCCAGCTACTGGCCCGGGAAGGGTTCTATGCCAGGCTGCACCAGGTGCAGGCCTAATATTTCAGTGCCTTTGCAGGCGCTGAAGTATTAAGTTCCCCCCGATCAAACTGGCCTCTGCGATCAGGGACTGCGCTGCCTCCTGTCCTCCATCCGCTCCCATTTCTCCACTACCGACCGGGCCAGACGGACGGAGGCGGCATCAACCATTTTGCCCTCCATGGCCATGGACCCGCTATGACCGCTTGCCGCCTGCTCATAGGCCGCGATCACCCTGCGGGCCTGTTCCACCTGCTCCTGGCTGGGAGAAAAAAGACTGTTGATGGATTCAATCTGGCCGGGATGGATGGCCCACTTGCCGTCAAACCCCAGCTCGGCACTCACCCGGCAGGAGGCCAGCAGGCCCTCCGGGTCGGTATGATCGCCATATGGAGCATCTATAGCTTGCAAACCATAGGCCTTGGCCGCCACCACCAGTCGAGTCAGTACACTGTACCAGCGTCCCTGACCGCTCTCACCCTCTCCGTGTCCGCTCACACCGCGCGGAGGCGCACCCAGGGAGGTGGCGAAATCAGCCACTCCAAAGACCAAAGCCTCCACCCGGTTCGAGGAGGCGGCAATGGCCTCCGCCTTGGTCAGCCCCTCGGCGGTTTCGATAAAGGCCTCAATTCCGATTCGGGCTGGAAGATTCCGTTTGGCCTCAATCTGGGACAGGAAAAGATCGATAGCTGCAATGTGCGTGGGGTCGGCCACCTTGGGCACAACGAGGACATCTATTTTCTCTCCGGCCTGTTCGGCGATGTCCACCACGTCCCGGTAGGCGAAAGGAGTCCCCATATCGTTAATCCGGCAGGCCCGGACCTTTGCGCCGAAGTCCGCCTGCTGCAGGCAGGCAATGGCTGCCTGCCGGGCATTTTCCTTGTCCTGGACCGGCACGCTGTCTTCCAGATCCAGCATGATCTCATCCGCATTTAAGCCCAGGGCCTTGTGCACCATGCGTTCCCGATTGGCCGGGACGGAGAGAACACTGCGCCGCAAGCGG
>JBKHIL010000170.1:0-4643 GCA_046538645.1 Desulfovermiculus sp. | reverse complement strand
AAGCCCAAAACACTCTCCCCTATTCCTTCCAGGCACACAGCCTGGAGCTGGAGCTCTTTCCTTGGCCCAGCCTTGTGGTGCATGAGGCTGGCGTGGAGCTTCCTGATATCGGCCCGGCAAAGGCGGCCACGATCGAGATCACCCCCAGTCAAAGTGCATTACTCCAGGGCAAACTTCGCCTTTCAAAGCTCATTGTCTCACAGCCCATTTTGAATCTGCCTGTCGGACCCGTCCTGGACGAGGAAGAGGTGTTCTCAATTCAGGACCTGAGCCGAATTCTATCCAGGATATTACCCCAAGGGGCCAAACTCCGCATTCGTTCCGGACATATCACTCTTGCGTCTCCCAAAGGACAGGGGGTGACTCTGGATCACATCTTTGCTGATCTCACCCATGCCCAGGAGTACAAGCTTGATCTCCGGGCTACATCCGAACGAGCTTCTGAGATACGCCTGTCCATGCAGAGCCCCGAAGACCTTGATCAATTTCAAGGCCGGTTGAGAATCCAGGATCTGCAGCCAGGGCATGTATTCCGGCTTGTTCAGGGGCCAGATTTTCCTCTCTGGCTGGGTGCGGGCCGTCTGAACACAAAGATCAGCTTCCAAGCCCAGGGCATAACCCAGGCATCAGCCAGGGTTGACTTGAAAAGCGATGGGCTCATGTTATGCACCCGGGATAATGAGCAAACGCTTCAAGGCGTAAAATTACAGGCCGATTTAACCATGGACAGATCCTCCATAAGAGCTGCCATCCACCATTTCAGCCTGGGCCATCCAGAATTTTCCCTGGCCGGGCAGGTTGTCACAGACCTCACATCCCCCTGGCTGCAACTCAACTTACGCGGTCAGGATCTGATCATCCCTCCCTTAAGCCAAGCCTGCCTGGATCTGTTCCCTGAGTCTAAATTCTTAAACCAGCTCTTCGGGATCATCAGGGGGGGGGACCTCCCCTACCTGAGTGTCAGCACCCATGGGTCCACAGCCTCCGCCCTGAAAGAGGAACTCTCCATTCAGGGCCAGATGCAAAACGGGATCATACATATTCCCAAGCTGGACCTGCGCCTGCATGATGTGAACGGAACCGGAGGAATGAAAAATAAGATCCTGTCTGGATCATCCCTGTCAGCCGGCATGGACCAGGCCCGAGCCTGGGACGCCAGCTTTCGCTACGGCCTGGAGGATACCAGAGACAGGCCCTTTGATCTCAGCCTCCGGGCCTCAGGGCCGGTGGAATACATTCCGCCTATTTTGCGCGATACGATCAAAGATCAGGCCTTTTTGAGTGAAGTGAATGGTTTTGCAGAACTTGAAGGCCAGTTTAAGGGTGGGTTGAATCTGCACAAGACTGAACAGGGTATGGATTTTGACATACAGGCCCAGAAATTTGAGGTCCAGGGCGAACACAACCGTCTGCCCTGGCCGGTAAAAACCCGGGGCAGGAATCTGCACATTACCAACCATGGCTTAGAGCTCACCAGCGCCCGCAACAATTTGGGCCCAAGCCGAATGGATATATCTCAAACAGCACTTTCCTGGAAAAACGATCCGGAGCTCAGTATTCAGAGCATGAGCGGCAAACTGGACCTGGCCTCCTTCTGGCCCTGGCTCCTCAACCTGCCGCAAACCCAGCTCGAGCTTCAGAAGGAACTCTCTCTTGATGGGCTGGCCCATGTGCAGGAGGCTTCCATACACATACCTTTCTCCCGTCCAAGGGAGACCAGGATAGAGTTTCTGGCTCAGGCCGAGGACATCCAGGCCCGTCACCCGGTCCTTCCGGAACCACTTGCCCTTTCCTCGGGTGAAATCCGGTGGGGACAAGAACAGAGTTCAGTCCGTGACCTCAACCTGCGTATTGGCCGGGGCTCGGCCAGTCTGAGCGGAGAGATGACCGGATCGCCGCTGGATTGGGATGCTTCGGATCTGGATTTGAGTTTTTCAGGACAATTCGACGCCGAAGCAACCCGCCTGGCGCAGCAGATAGCCAATGTCCCTTCATCAGTCTCCTTTAAAGGACCAATGCATGTTCGCCGGGCTCAACTCAAAGAGCCCACTCCCGGGGAATTTGTCTTCCAGACCTTTATCGACTTTGATCCTGGCATGGCTGGAGAGGTTGACCTGCAATGGGCTGCTGACAGGTTTGAACTCAGGCAGTTCAACATTTTAGATCAAAACCGCAAGGCATCAATCTCCATGCTGGCCTCCGGCTCAGAGATCCAGACTGAGTTTTCCGGAGACCTCAAGCCCTCAAGTCTTAAGCGTATATTTTCTGCCCCCTTCCTCGCAGACGGTGATGAGGGAAGTATTTCCGGACAATTTTTTACCCAGTGGGAGAGGTCTCCCTTTCGTCTGAGCAATGCCAAGGGAGAACTTACCTTGACCGGTCTGGAGGTTGACTCTGGACCCAAGGCCCCTCCCCTGTCAATTTCCAAGGTGGAACTTGGGACCGTTCCCGGAAAAGGCCTGCACGTGCGCAGCGGTGATTTGATCTGGGAAGATAAAGAGCTGACCCTCGGCGGATATGTCCAGCCCCGGCCCGAAAAACCGGCCATCCTGGACCTGAACATCCAGGCCAATAGTCTGGACTCAGAATGGATTCAAGCCCTCTCAGATCAGCTCGGCTTTGCTGGTAGCGATGGCCCTGGGAACGCGCCACAGTTTTCAGGCTTGCAAGGGCAGATCAGCGCCAAAATAGCAAATTTCACCCATCAGGAGCGGACCTTTTCCCCCCTGCACATGACCTGGGTTCTCGAGCCTGGAGGTCCCTGGACCGTGCAAATTCTGGAAGAAACTGCATTGTGCGGCATTTCTCTCCCCGGAAAGGTCACAGTCCAGCCGGACCAGGTGTATTTCGGACTGGCCCCTTCCAGTCAGGAGCTGGATCTCTCCCGATCTCTTCAGTGTCTGTTTCAGGCCACAGACATAGCCACAGGAGAGCTCAACCTGCGCGGCAATGTGCAAGGAACAGCTCCAAAACCCGAAAACCTCATATCCAATCTCGATGGAGAGTTGGAGTTGACAGTAACTGACGGGCGCTTGCTCAGGTTTACCGTTTTATCAAAGCTCATAGAACTTTTAAACACTACTGAAATCATGTTCGGTACCCTGCCGGATCTGGAAAATGAGGGCATACGATTCTCCCAGCTACAAAGTACAATTCTTTTCAAAGACTCAAGAGCCACAATCACTCAAGGGCTGGTCGATGGGCAGAGCATGGAAATCGGTTATCACGGGGATATCGATCTGCACGAAAAAAGTTTGGAGCTGACTGTACTCGTTGCTCCGCTCAAGACCGTTGATCGATTGATGAAGAAAATCCCCCTGATCAGCGGGTTAACAGGCGGAAATCTGGTCACTATTCCGGTCCGCATTTCCGGAGACTGGGATAATCCAAAAGTTACTCCTTTATCCCCGCAAGCGGTAAGCAAGGAACTTGTCGCCCTTATGCGCCGCACTCTCAAGCTCCCCTTTAAAATCTTTAACCCCTTTATGAGACATGAGAATGAAGAAAAATAGTCCGCTCAAGTTGTATTCCTTTCTTGAGCAGCCCCAAGGACAGCCCGTCCTGAGTTCCGACCGGCCCTTACCTCGCGGGGCCAAATGCAATCGCTGCCGGGGCCAGGCCGAGGTGCACCTGCCCTCCCATCACGCCAACTTCTGTCCGGACTGTTTTGTGCACTTTGTCCGTACCGCTGTGACCCGGGGGCTGAAGGAGGTCAAATTCCAGCCCCGGCCCCTTATGGTGGCCGTGTCCGGGGGCAAAGATTCGCTGGCTGTCTGGGATCTTTTGCACCAACTGGGCTACCAGACCAAGGGGTTGCATATAAACCTCGGGATCTCCGGCTTTTCCGAAGCTTCAAGCCAGGCTGTAACCGAGTTTGCTTCCCCCCGGGGCCTTCATTGGAGCGAATATTCTCTTCAGGATGTCTTTGGCTACACCATTGCCCAAGTGCATCGCCTGCTGCGGGGCAAGACCTGTTCTCTGTGCGGCCGGCTGAAAAGGGCTTTTTTCAACCGTCTCACAGTCAGAGAGGGTTTCGACACCCTGGTCACCGGACACAACCTGGACGACGAAGCCGGGCGGCTGTTGGGCAATCTGGTGGGCAAACGCCTGGAGCACGTGTACAAGCAGTACCCGTATCTGCCCTCACCCCATCCCCTTATTCCAGCCAAGCTCAAGCCCTTGTACCGCCTGGAAATCAAGGAACTTCTGGCCTATTGCCGCTTAAACAACATCACTCCAGTCCAACAAACCTGTTCCTACTCCCGGGGGGCCACATCGCACACCTTTCAACAGGTCCTGGACTCTCTGGAAGATTCCATGCCCGGGACAAAACGCAGCTTCCTCTTTTCCTATCTCCGGGACTCCCAACTCAAGGACAGGCTCGCCTGCGAACAAAACGGGGCGGAGCAAGGAGGCCAAGAAGCAGATTACGGTTTGTGCCAGGAGTGCGGCTATCCTGCATATGCCAACCGGTGTGGAATCTGCAGCTTGCACCAACGCCTGCGGGATAAAGAGGAGAGCAGGCAACAGAGATCAGAGCACAAAAGACTCGTGCCTTGACACATCTCAAATGTCGCAAACAAAGAACCAGAGGAAAAAAGCTTTCGTATCGAAAACCAGACAATACACATATGACGCGGCAC
>JBKHIL010000024.1:0-11221 GCA_046538645.1 Desulfovermiculus sp. | reverse complement strand
TTGACCCCAAGCCCAGCCCTCTTCATGCTCTGTTTCATTCTTGATCAAACTGGGCATCTTTTGCCAGCTATCCCGCCATGGCGGGACTGATCTCTGATCTCTGACCTCTGACCTCTGTCCTCTGTCTTCTGTCCTCTGTCTTATGCCGCCTGTCTGCTCTCAATGTACTTGATGGCGTCGTTAACTGTTCTGAGGTTTTGGGCCTCTTCGTCATCTATTTCCAGCCCGAACTCATCCTCCATGGCCATAATCAGCTCAGTGAGGTCCAGGGAGTCCGCCCCCAGATCATCAACAAAGTTGGCTTCAGGAACAACTTCGCCTTCATCTACATCCAGCTGTTCGGCGACAATATTCTTTATTTTTTCCAATACTGACATGTTTCCTCCTCACGTGTTTTTTTCTTTGTCCTCACTGATAGAGTCCTCCGTTGACTCCGATGACCTGGCCTGTGATGTAGCCAGCCCGCTCAGAAGCCAGCCAGGCCACGGTCTCGGCCACATCTTGGGGCCTGCCGAATCGGCCCAGGGGAATCTTAGCCAGATAGGCATCCCGGACCTGAGGTTCCAGGGACTCGGTCATCTCGGTGGCAATAAATCCCGGAGCCACCGCATTCACCGTTATGTTGCGGGGAGCAAGCTCCATGGCTGCAGCTTTTGTCAAGCCGATGAGGCCGGCCTTGGAAGCGCAGTAATTGGCCTGCCCCGGGTTTCCAGACTGCCCGACCACTGAGGAGATATTGACTATCCTCCCGTGCCGCTGCCTGACCATAACCTTGGCCGCCTCCTGAAGACAGGCAAAGGCCCCGTCCAGGTTGACGTGCAGGACCTGATCCCAGTCCGCAGACTTCATGCGCAACAGCAGACCGTCCTTGGTCACCCCTGCGTTGTTTACCAAGAGTCCAAGATTGACCTGACCTTTGATCGATTCCCGGAAAAAAGAGGCCACTGCATCCCGGTCACTCACATCCAGGGCAAAAGACCTGGCCATTCCGCCGCGATCTTTTATCAAGGAGCAGACCGCATCGGCCTGGTCCGGCTGGCTGGTATACGTCAGATAGACCTGCCATCCATACCCGGCCAGCACTTCGGCTACAGATCTGCCGATGCCTCTGGATCCACCGGTAACTATGGCTGTTGCTGTATTCTCTGTCATAAGAATTTCGCCCCTTAAAACTGCAACAAGGCCGCTCCCCATGTCAGGCCGGCGCCAAATGAGACCAAAAGCACCTTGTTGCCTGTCTTGATCCGGCCCAGGGAAGCTGCCTCACCCAAGCCGATGCCCACGGAAGCGGCTGACGTGTTTCCATATCTCTCCACGTTTACATAAACTCTGTTCATGGGACAGGTCAACTTTTTCGCCAGGGCCTCAATAATCCGCATATTGGCCTGATGCGGGATCAATAAGTCAATATCATCAACCGTGAGGCTGTTCCGGTCTAAAAGCTCCAAGGCCAGCTCTGCCATGCCGCGGACAGCGTGACGAAATAATTCACGGCCGTTCATTTGAATAAAATAGTCTTCGCCCACGATCTGACCCAGCGCGTAGGGTCTGGCTGAACATCCTTCCTGTCCCACTGGCAGGAGGCCCCCCAGACTCCCATCCGCTCTGAGCATGGTATCCACGATCCGGGGATGTTCGCCGCCCTGCCCGGAGACTATGGCCGCTCCGGCCCCATCTCCAAAAAGGACACAGGTATTGCGGTCTTGAAAATTGACCCGTGAGGTACACACCTCACTGCCCACCACTAAAACAGCCGCTTCAGGGCGGATGGCCACCAGCCCTCTGGCAGTATCCAGTCCATAGGTAAATCCCGAACACCCGGCTGCCAGGTCCATTGCCATCATGGCTTTATTTCCCCCAAGCTTGCTTTGCAGCAGGCAGGCCGTGGTCGGTTCACAATAATCCGGAGTAAAGGTGGCGACCAGTATATGGGTCAAGTCCTGGGCCTGCATGCCGGCATGCTTTAAAGCTTTTTGCGCCGCCTGCAAAGCCAGGTCAGAACAGCTCTGACCCTCATTGGCCATCCTGCGTTCTTTGATCCCGGTCCTGGTCGTAATCCATTCGTCTGATGTATCCACCATACGTTCCAGGTCGGCATTGGACAAGATCCGCTCCGGAACATAATAGCCAAAGCCGAGAAGATATGAGTGTGTGTGCATATCCTTAATTCACAGGGTTTGAAAACTCAAGGCACGAGGTCCTTTTGGGAGTTCTCCGGTTGAGGTCGAAATGTTTTCATCATGTGGAGGGTTTGCAGGTATGGGTCCGGCAGGCTCAGCGGTGCACATCCAGTAAAGGTTCCAGAACATATTGCCCTGGAGGAATCGCCGGATCATTTCTCATCTTGGGAATCCTCGTTCGGGGTACTTGTCTTTCCTGAGGGCGTATGGAGAATGTGCTTGAGACGATGGAAGCGTGAGATCTCTGGATGGGCTTCCAATCCGCTGCGGATATCATCATTGGCCCTGTTTTGAATGTATGTTCCGGCCATTTTTACTGTGCTCCTGATGGCCCGGGTTCCAGAGGATCCATGGCAGACAAAAGAGGCACCGTTTAAGCCCAGAAGGGGCGCTCCCCCGTATTCCTCATAATCCAGCTGGCGGCGAAAACGCCTTAATGCCGGCAAGGCCAGAATGGATCCCAGTTTGGCCCAAAAACCCCGGCCGAGTTCTTTGCGCAACATGCTGGAAAACGTCGAGCCCAGGCCTTCGGAGAGCTTGAGGACCACATTGCCGACAAATCCGTCGCAGACAACTATGTCCACATCCCCGTTGAACAGATCCCGTCCTTCCACATTGCCGACAAAATTCATTGAAGTCCGAGCCAACAAACCATAAGCTTCATTGACCTGGACGTTGCCTTTCCCCTGCTCTTCTCCAATGCTTAATATCCCTATTTGGGGCTCCTTTGTTTTGAGCACATTGGCGGCCAGGGCCTCGGCCATAATGGCGAACTGGACCAGATGCCGGGGTTTGGAGTCAACATTCGCCCCTACATCGATAATAATCAGAGGCTTGTTCTCCCGAGGCATGATAGTGGCCAATCCTGGCCGTTCAATTCCCTTGATCCGGCCAAGGGCAACCATGCCACAGGCCAGAGTGACCCCTGTATGTCCGGCACTGACTACACCATCGGCCTCTTTTTCCCTGACCAGGTTAAAGGCCACCTGAATAGAGGTGCCTTTTTTGCGCCGCATGATGTGCGACGGTTTGTCCCCCATGCTGGCCACGTCATCAGCGTGAACGATGTCCACATCCAGGCCGTGGTGCGGGTGCAGGGCGAGCTCAGCCTCCAAAAGGTCCTGCTTGCCCACCAAGCGTAAAGCCAAATCCCTTTCTCTGGCTGCCTGCAGTGCGCCCGGGATCATGACTTTTGGGCCAAAGTCACCTCCCATGGCGTCAATAGCTATCCTGGGCCGGTTACTCCTCTCCATCTCCAGTTCCAACTACCTGCCGCTGGCGGTAAGTGCCGCAGGAAGGGCAGATACGGTGCGGCAAGCGCGGCTCACCACACTCACAACTGATGACATTGGGTGTCGGAACCCTATGGTGCGAGCGACGCATGTTTTTTTTGGATTTTGATGTCTTTTTTTTGGGTACAGCCATTTCCAGGCTCCTTCATCAACTAGGTTATTAAAACAAGAACCCAATCTTTGGGTTTATCGTCTGCCGACCTCCAAATTGCGCAATAGAGCAAGACGAGGATCCAAAGAGTGTTGCGGACATTCACATTGACCGTGATTGAGATTGGCCCCGCACTGGGGACAGATTCCCTGACACTTCTCAGTGCAAAGTGGCTTGACCGGCAAAGCGAGAACAAATTGCTCCCACAAAACTGCTGCCAGATCCAACTCCAGTCCCTGCCGGTCCTGCCTGAACCGCTCCGCATACTCCTCTTGCTCGTCCTTCCCCTCCAGGGACTCGAAGACGTCAAAGCGCACGTCCAGCTCGTACGGCATGCTCTCTGCACACCTGTCGCAGGCCACAAAAACCTGCCCAGTTATGCTCCCCTGCAGCAGCAGTCCGTCACTCTGGGGGAGGATAAAAAGCTCTGCCTGCAGGGGCTGAGCAATTGTTACCCCGAGATTAAATTCTCCCAGAGGCTCAGACCATATATTTTGATCTGATATAAAGAGCCGTCGGCCCTGAGTCGGGCACTCGGACATTGAAAACCACATCTGAGCCATCATTACCTCGTCAAACAGAAATATTTACGTGCAGCCTGGCCTCATTGTCAAGGCACAAAGGCTTGCCATTTTTCCTTGTAAGAGATAGTATAAATATCTTTGCCTCAAGGCGCAAGGCATGGGTGGCCAATGGTCGGGGGGCTCTTACGCCTCTGAGGGTATGAAACCTCGAGCAGACAGGGGCTCATATCTTGATCTTGAGCATCTAAGGACAAAATGGGCCTTGAGACCATGCGCGCTACTGATTTTTCATGGACGGTCCTTTGTATGAGGGCTCCAAGCATCAGCATTTAGAACCTCAATTGAGTAAAGTCACGGGAGGAGACATATGGCCAAGCAATGCTCTGTTTGCGGAAAAAAACCAATGGTCGGCTTTCATATCAGTCATGCGAACAATAAAACCAAGCGCAGATTCAAACCCAACTTGCAGCGGGTCAAGACCCAGCTTCCCTCCGGACAGGTCAAGCGGATCGATGTCTGCACGCGGTGCCTGCGCAGCGGTGAAATCGTCAAGCCGGTGATCGCCTAACCCCGGTGGATGGACGTCCCAGGGACCAACAAACGAAGCAGATTTAAGCCGCGGAATACGCTCAGTTTACGGAAGGATTGCACTCATATTTCAATACAGCGTATTCTGCGGCTTAAATCTTTGTCCTTAGGGTATCCCCCCGATCAAACCGACATCTGTGGCCTGAGGCGGCTTTGATGAGTCCTTGGCAAAACAGGTGGCAATGAGTACCGGCCGTATTTTCTCCTGTCCTTCCAGATCCTGAGTTTGACGCAGGCCAAATCCTGATTATACAGACAGCGCCCGCTGTATACGCCGCACCACACTGTCTTGACCTAATACAGCCATAGTCTCAAACAGCCCCGGACTGGCCTTCTTCCCGGTGATGGCCACCCGGATGGGCTGGGCCAGCATCTTAAATTTTATGCCCGCTTGCTGCAGATAGTCCTGGACTTCAGCTTCGAGGTCGTGCTGGGTAAAGGAGCTCAAAGACTGCAGGCGGCGACAAAGTTCTTTGAGATATGGCCTGATCTCCGGGGTGATGACCTTTGCCACCAGGTCCTGATCATAGCAAATATGTTCATCATCCTGGACAAAGACAGCGGCCTGATCAGCCATGTCTGCCATGGTCGTGGATCTGGGCTGGAGAAGGGGGACAATCTGGTGGAGATAATTTGGGTCTGTCTGGGGAAAACCCTTGCGCCTGAGCTGATCCTCAAGCAAGGGAACCAAATCCTGAACCGGGGCCAATTTGATATGCTGACTGTTTACCCAGTCCAGTTTTTCCGGATTAAAGACACAGGCCGACTTGCCCAGGTTCTTTAAAGAAAAAAGCCTGATCAGCTCTTCAGGAACAAAAATCTCCTGATCCCCGTGGGACCACCCCAATCGAACCAGAGTATTCTGCACCGCTTGAGGCAAATAGCCCTGGTCCCGATATTCCAGGACTGACCTTGCCCCGTGCCTCTTGCTCAGCTTCTTCTTGTCCGGGCCCAGAATCATAGGTACATGCCCGAACAAGGGGAGTTCAAAGCCAAGGGCCCGGTACAAAATGACCTGCTTGGGTGTATTGCTTAAATGATCGTCCCCGCGCAGGATGTGGGTCATGCCCATGAGGGAATCGTCCACCACCACAGCTAAATTGTACGTGGGCATGCCATCGGCCCGGCGCAGGACAAAATCATCCAGCTCGCGGTTGTCAACCCGAATGTATCCCTTGACCAGATCCTCAAATCCGGTCTCCCCTTCCAGGGGGCTCTTGATTCGAACGACCCGGCCCGGTCCAGGACCCAGTCCCAGTTCCCGGCACCGGCCGTTGTATTTCGGCTTTTGCCCCGTGGCCCGGGCCTTATCCCGCATGGCTTCCACCTCTTCGGCGCTGCACTGGCAGTAATAGGCCTGATAGGAGGCCAGCAGGCCCTCTATATACTCGTTGTAAATATCAAGGCGCTGACTCTGGAAATATGGACCTTCATCCCAATCAAGCCCCAGCCAGCGCATGGCTTCCAGGATGTTTTCGGTCATCTCCCGGGTGGATCGCCCGACATCTGTATCCTCAATACGCAGGACAAAAGTTCCGTTCTGGCTCCGGGCCAGAAGCCAGTTGAACAAAGCGGTTCGGGCACCCCCGATATGCAGGTTTCCGGTAGGACTGGGCGGGAACCGGGTGATTACTTTCTTGCTCATGACATCTCCGTATAGACATAAAAAAACAGCCCGTTTATGGGCTGTTCATTACCACCAAACACGTACTCTTCTTACTTCACAGCTTCCACTGCCTTGATCTCTGGAATTTTCTGTTTGATGACCCGTTCTATCCCGTTTTTCAGAGTCATCTGGGACATAGGGCATCCGGCACAAGCTCCTTGCAGACGGACGTGGACTACATTGTCCGGGGTAACCTCGACCAGCTCAACATCTCCTCCATCAGCCTGCAGCTGAGGGCGAATGGTGTTTAAAATCGATTCCACTTGTTCTTTCATAATCTACTCCAATTTGTCCCACCCAAGGGCGAGGGTTCTGCGGCCGTTGAGCAGTTTTTCTCCATTACTTACCAAACCTTGCTCCCTTGCCCTGTTCCTTATTAAAGCACATATCCTGATTGGCCAGCAGTGGCTTTTCGTGGCCAGAGAGCTCCTTTCCCCAGTTCATAGCTTTTCCAGGGCATCCTCAATCTCATCTTTCTTAAATCCCACAACACATTTGTCACCGATAAGCAGGGTGGGAAATGACAGATTGGGATTATTTTTTTTCACCTCATCAATTGCCTGCTGTCGTTCCTCCCCACTGAGTCGATCTACATAGGTGCATTCGTAATCTATACCCTGGTCATCCAGAAATTTTTTGGCGTTCTTGCAATGAACACATGTACTCAAGGCATAGAGCTGGACATCTTTGGCCATAATCTTTCCTCCTTGGGATTGAAACCCGGTGTCAGGTCACAGGTGTATTTTATACCCATACATGAATGATGAGTGCCACTGCGCTGATTGTCAAGCAAACCTGCACATCAAATTTCCCATGGTCAGGAGTATTCAATCCCCAGATGGATCCTGAGCGCCTGCCTGATTGCGGCAAAGACCTCGTTTTCCGGGACTGTCCCATCCAGGACCATTATTCGCTCTTTGTCCCTGGCAGCCAATTCCAGATAACCTTCCCGGATACGGGTATGAAAGTCCAGAGATTCAGCCTCAAAGCGACCCTCAGCCTGGGCGGTGCCAGACTCGCCATTTCTGGACCTGGCCCGGTGCAGCCCAATCTCCGGGGGAACATCAATAACAAAGGTCAGGTCAGGGCGTACTCCGTTCACAGCCAGGTCATTGAGTCCCTGCACCAGATCAAGATCCAGCCCCCGGCCAAAGCCCTGATAGACCAGGGTGGAATCTGTAAACCGGTCAACAAGGACAACGATTCCTGATTCCAGGGCCGGCTTTATGATCTCTTCAACGTGCTGGGCCCGATCGGCCAGGTATAAAAACAGCTCCCCCCGGGCACAGAGATGGTTGTTTTCTGAGTTTAAAAGCAGGCTGCGCAGCTCCCTGCCGATGGCTGTTCCGCCTGGTTCCCTGGATAAAAGGACCTTCCGGACTTGCTTCTGGAGCAGGGCCAGGACACGTTTGGCTTGAGTGCTCTTGCCCGAGCCCTCTATTCCTTCAAAGGTAATAAACATTGTTTGACATTCCGGTCTTTGGACTTGTTTTCCCTGGGAAGCAGATCGTATGTTTTCTTCGGCCGATAGACCATACGTTCCAGGGTGACCTGGTAGGCTGACCATCCTTGGGTTCCGGGATCCAAGGCGGACAGGGCCTGATCCAGAGAGTTCATCTTGGCGTCCAGATTGTCCATAAAATGGAGGACAAAGGCTTCCTGAGTCTTGGGTCGGCGCGGCGAACCATAAGCATACTCACCGTGGTGGCTGAGCAGAATATGTTTGAGATGCACGACAAGATCCTGATCAAGCTCCGGTGCCTGTTGAAGGAAAGGCATCACTTGATCCAGTCCGAGAGTTATATGCCCTATAAGCCGACCAGTATCAGTATAGTCCCTGCTCACTCCCAAGTCCAGTTCCCAGGCCTTGCCCACATCGTGCAACACCGCAGCCACCAGAAGAATCTCGCGGTCTAAATCCGGATATAGTTCACTCACCGTCAGGCAAAGACGCACTACTTGCAAGGTATGTTCCAAGAGTCCGCCTCTGTATGCATGGTGAATATTTTTAGCCCCTGGCGCATGCAGGAGGCGATTTCTCATTTCCCGGTCCGAAAGCACAGCTTTCATCACTTTACGCCATGGAGGATAACGCAGGTTTTTACGCCAGAGTTCCTCTACCTCGGCCAGCATCTCTTCCGGGGGCCGGATGCTGCTGGGAATGAAATCAGACCAGTTCAGGCCGGATTGAATGGGGTCCAGGACCTCCAGGTCCTGGACAACCAGCTGAGGTTGATCCCGAAAGGAACGGACCTGAGCTTGAATGCGGACAACTTGTTCCGGGATGAGATTTGAAAAGGCGGTGCTCTGTGGAGCCCAGATTTTACCATTTATGCGGCCGGTCTTGTCTTGCAGGGTCAAGTCCCAGAAAGGACCGTTCCTGGACTGACTGAGCCTGGCCTGGACAATGACAAAGACATCATCGACCTGCTGGCCTTCGCTCACATCTTGGATAAAGACTGCTTTGGAGTGCATAACTGGGCCTGCATTTTGGGGTTTGTCAATAAAGAAGAGTTGGGATATACCTGGAGGCCATGAATATCTTGCTGACCAACGACGACGGCATTTGGGCTCCTGGCCTGCGCTCTCTGCATCAAGCGCTCACTTCCGCCGGGCATCAGGTAACAGTAGTCGCCCCCCTGACTGAACAATCCGCAGTTGGACACGCGGTCACCCTGAGTTCGCCTTTACGGATCAAAAAAGTCAACGACGGCCCTTTTCAGGGATTTGGAGTTTCCGGCTCCCCTGTAGACTGTGTCAAGATCGCCCTGGGTACGGTGTACAACCTCACCCCTGATGTGCTCATCTCCGGCATCAACAACGGGGCGAATGTAGGTGTTGACATTTTGTATTCAGGGACTGTTGCCGCTGCCACTGAAGCCGCCCTGGTCGGAATTCCGGCCCTTGCTGTATCAATCGATCATTTTAATCCTGAAGACTTCCACCACCAGGCCGAATATGTCCAGGACTTTATTCAAAAGATCGAGTGGAGATCCCTGCCTCCCCGCAGGGTTCTGAACTTGAATTTCCCCAATCTGCCCCTCCCTGAATGCAGGGGCTTGCGCCTGTGCCCCCAGACCCAGGCTGTATATGAAGACTGGTACGAAAAACGTACAGACCCGCGGGGAAGACCTTACTACTGGCTGTGCGGGGAGATCCTGGCCCAAAACCTGGAACCGGATACCGACCGGACCCTGTTGACCCAGGGCTATATCACCCTTACGCCCTTGACTTTTGACTTTACCGATCAAAAACTCATGCAGGAGCTGAGCCAATTTCTGGGCAGCAGTGAATAAACCTTACAGCCCCAAGTGGTGCACAATGGCCCTGGCCGCTTGAGCCACAAAATCCTGCTCTGTCATCCGCTCTTTCTCCTGATCGCTGAGCACAGGCAGGGGCTGATTGCGCAGGTGCGCCTTGGTTTGAATTTCATACTCCGGCGGAAATCGGTCCTGAAAATACATATCCTGAAATCCCATGAACTTCAGGCTGTGCGCAGTTGCGTCCAGCACAGCCAGCTCATCTCCCTGAATAAGACCGAGCTCCTTAGCCCGCATCAGCCCGGCCAAACACTCCCCTCCCTGGGTGCAGGCGATATGCCCATGCCGGTTGGCCAGAAGCATCCCCTCCATGATGGCCTCTTCTTCTACCTGAACCACGTTGAAGCTCCCCTTTCCCCCAGCCTGTTCATAGGTGCTGGCCAGGGCAGCCACCCGGGGAAAAGAGACCGGGTTGCCGATCATGGCCGCCTGGGCCACGCTTGGAGCCACTGATACCGGGGAATAAGAACGCGTGCCCTCTGCTTGACTGTAGTACCGAAAGACTGGATCGGCGTGCCGGGACTGGACACCGAAAATACGGGGAAGCTGGTCTATAATCCCCAGACGGTGCAATTTGAGAAAACCGGCCATAATAGCTGAGATGTTTCCGGCATTGCCGATGGGCACAAACACGGCCTTGCCTGAGAGATCCCAGTCATACCACTGGGCCACCTCAAATGCATAGGACTCCTGCCCCAGAATCCGCCAGCTGTTCTTGGAATTTAAAAGCGCTACATGGTAGTTATCAGCCAGGTATTCCACCACCTTCATGCAATCATCGAACACCCCGGGGAGTTCCAGGACCATAGCCCCGCTGCCCAAGGGCTGCCCCAACTGCTGGGGGGTGACCCGTCCCTGGGGCAAAAGGACTACCGCAGTGACCGGCGGTCCGACATACGCAGCATACATGGCGGCTGCCGCTGAGGTATCACCTGTCGAAGCGCACACAGTGAGCACCTGTTCCCAGCCATGCATGCGGCTCATGGCCTTTATGGCACTCAAGGCGCAGGCCATGCCCCGATCCTTAAAAGATGCGCTGGGGTTCTGGCCCTCGTTCTTAAAGGCCAGTGTATGCCCGGTCAGGGACTCCAATCTGGAATTGGCCCGGACAATCGGAGTATTCCCTTCACCCAGCCAGACGATATCTTCTGGTTCCAGAACAGGGCTGATCAGCTCATAAAAGCGAAAGATTCCACGCAGAGCGGGATGCTTGCTCATCGCCCTGCGATCGAAGGTTTCCCGCCACACAGGACCTGCGGCCATGAGCTGTTCAAAGGACACATCTTCCAAAAGAAAGACCCCTTTGCACTTAGGGCAGCTATAGTGCAGTTCCAGGCCCGAATATCTGGCCCCGCACTGCTGGCAGACGTATTCCATCTCCCCCCGGTAGGTGGGGAAATCGTCGTGTGTATGCATTCTCCAACCTCATTCGCTGGCTGGTTCGATAAGAAACACCGATCCCGGCTTTGCGCAGGCGTGAAAGATTTTTGGCCCTCTTGT
>JBKHIL010000169.1:0-4666 GCA_046538645.1 Desulfovermiculus sp. | reverse complement strand
AAGGGCCAGGAGGGTGATATCATCGGATTGATCTGCACCGCTGGCAAATGCATGGACGCTCTGCAGGATGCCGCTGACCATGTCCTCCGGACCTGCCGCAGCCAGGCCCCTGACCTCGGATTCCAGGCGCTGCTCTGAATACAGCTCCCGGCCTGGATTCATGGCCTCGGTCACCCCGTCGGTATAGGCCAGAAGCTTTTCACCGGGCAGCATCATTCTGGTTCTGGTCTGAAAGACCATGTCCTCCATCCCGCCCAAGACCAGTCCCGGGGGCAGGTCCAGCCACTGCGGATCCTGGCCCGGACTGAGCACCAAAGGCGGATTGTGGCCGGCATTGGAATAGCGCAGCTCTCCACTGCGCAGGTTCAATATCCCGCAGAACAGGGTCACGAACATGCTGGACTCGTTGCCCTGACACAGCTCATTGTTCACCCTGGCCAATACCTCAGACGGCTCTAGTCCCTGCTCGGCGATTCCTTTCATCAGGGTCTTGGTCACAGCCATGAACAAGGCGGCTGGCACACCCTTGTCCGCCACATCACCCACGGAAAAAAACAAGTGATCATCGTCCAGCAGGAAGAAATCATACAGGTCACCGCCCACATGCCTGGCCGGCTCCAGGGCGGCAAAGATCTCGAACTCCTGACGATCCGGAAAAGGCGGGAAATGCCTGGGCAGAAAATTCATTTGAATATTGCGGGCGATTTTCAGCTCGCTTTCAATGCGCTCCTTGGCTTTGGTGGTCTCGGTCAGATTGGTGATGTATTCCTTGAGGGCCAGGCGCATGGAATCCACTGATTTGGTCAATTGCCCCACCTCGTCATTCACCCTGACTTGGGGCGGATTCACATCCAGATTCCCCTTGGCGATTTCCCGGGTCGAGGCCACCAGGGAATGCAAAGGCCTGGTGATGGAGCGCGAAATTGCAACCACCACCAGGAATAAAATGCTAAAGCCCACAATTCCGATCAGCAGGACGGTCTGGTTTAAGAAGGAGATATCTGCATACATTTCCTGCTTGGGAATCATCACTCCCACGGCCCATCCATTTGTGGTCACCGGGGCGTAATACAGCAGGGAGTCCTGGCCTGTATGCGGGCTTGTGAACTCGGCAAATCCATCTTCGCCCTTGATCATGCTCCTGCCCACACGCCGCAGATCAGGCATGTCCATTTCTTCGGCCAGGCTGAAGATGCTCTTGCGCATGATCCAATCCTTTGCCGGGTGGGCCACAAACGTCCCCTGGCTGCTGATCAAAAAGGCGTATCCGCTGTCATACAGGGCAACATCCAAGATATGCTGCACCAGGGAATCCAGGCAGATGTCTGCAGTGACTACGCCTGAAAAGCTTCGCTCCTGCCCCAGGTGGCGGTAAAAGGGCACGGAATAGGTGGACATGACGATATTTCCACCCCCTTCATCGTAATACGGTTCACTCCACACAGCTCGCTGCAGATGCTGGGGGATGGCGTACCAGTCACGGTGAAAATAATCATACTCTTTTCGGCCCAGATTTGAATACTCCAAGCCACCGGATGTATTTGTAAAAAAGTAGGGGGCAAAATACCGCGCGTCCAGATCAATGGTGTATGGCTCAAAGGCCGCAGTGGACCCGAAAATATCCGGGTTGTTGGCCACCAGGTCCCTGACCATTGATATGACCGTGGCTGTGGATGGATTGTCCTTTTCCAGCCGCAGGGCGAGATATCCGGGAACCTGCTCCACGACTTTAAGTCGAGTTTCCAGGCGGTTGACCAGGGCCTGGGTCAGACTGGCCGCATTTTTGCGGACATTTATGAGCACAAGCTCCCGGGAAAAATAGTAATTGTATCCAAAAGCGGCCACAAAAATCAGGGTGGTGCTGGTCAAAATGAATACAGCCAGGCGGAAGGACAGGCGCTGCTTTCTATTCTGCGCTGGGGCGGGGGTCATAAAAAACCTCAAATGGTTCTGTAAAGCTTAAGGCACCATACTCGGTCAGCTTGGAGGTCACAAACTCATAGGTCTGCCTGTCCATCCAGCCTATATGTCCGGCTGCATCTTCGGGCTGGATAATATCCCGCATCCCGTGGAGCATGCCCTCTTGGTGCACCCGGTTTGTGGGCAGCCTGGCTTTTTTGACCCGCTGCATGACCATGTCCAGGGCCTGCTCCGGATGTGAGAAAGCATATTCCCATCCTTGAATGGAAGCCTGGACAAAGTCCCGGACCAGGTCAGGATCATCACGCAGAAGGGATTCCTGGCAGTAAATACCGTCCTCAGGAAAGTTCAGATCGTAATCGGCCATGGAAAAGGTGGTCAATTCATCTTTATTCACTCCGGAGTTGATAATGGTCAGATACTCGTTGTAGGCCATGGCTGAGGCCGCATCCACCCCGCCCATGAGGAAGAGATCCATGGAGTACCCCTGGCGGATTGTGTTCACCTTGAGGTCAAACTTATGAAAAAAGGCCTTGGGCTGGGCCTTGAATTCCGGCCACAGGGAAACGGTCTTGCCTTCCAGATCCTGGGGGACGTCAATGCCGCTGTCTTTTTTGGCCACCAGCATGAGGCCGGAGCGCTGGGCAATCTGAGCCACATTGACCACCGGATGGCCCTGTGAGCGCAAAATAAGTCCCCGGGACAAAAACATGGAGGCAAAATCAGCTTCACCTGCCGCCAGGGCCGGGCCGGAGGGATGGTTCGCCCCTCCAGGCAGAATCTCCACCTCCAATCCCCGCTGCGCATAAAACCCCATGTCCTGAGCTGCGTAATAGCCGGCAAACTGGGCTTGCGGCGACCATTGGGGAATAAATCGCACCGTGCGCAGGCCGATCTCTGACGGGGATTGAGCCCAGGAAGTTGCTGAGCAGGAAAGGGACAGGAGCAAGACAAAGAGCCACAAATAGAGAAGCCGAGTCAACATCGTATATCTCATCCTTATGGAACCAAAAAAAACTGTGGATATTGATGGTTCGGCCCATATCACCAGGTAAACATGATATCCAGGATATTCTGCCCGTCTTGGCGCTGATATTTTATCTCATCCGCCATCTCCCGCACCAGGTGGATCCCCAGCCCGCCCGCATTGCGCTCTTCCAGGGAAAGGGCAGTATCCGGATCGGGCCGGGCCAGGGGATCAAAAGCCGGACCCTGGTCAATAATCCGGACCTGAAACAAGCCCGGAGCAGCCAGGGCGCATCCTGTCTTGATGGTCCCAGCCTGGCCTGACTCAAAGGCATAGCTTATAATATTTAAAATGATCTCTTCCAAAACGAGCTCAATCTTCAAACTAAGCTCTGGGAGGACATCAGTGCGGCGGGCCTTGTCCAGGACAAACTGTTGCACCAGGCCTAGATTTTTATGTTCTGCGGCAATTTCAATCCAGTCCAGTTCAGGGAGATTACATTGCCCCAAGAGCCTCCTCCTGTGATTCATAAACAGAAAATATTGAAGTAAAGCCAGAGACATCAAAAACTTCCTTAACCATCCCCTGCAGGCTGCAAAAAACAAGGCCTTTGCCTTGGGCCTTGACTTTCTTCCCCAGAGACAGGATGCTTCGAAGCCCGGCACTGCTCATATATTCCAGGGCTTGAAGATCAATGACTATCCCGTTGTGCGCTTTCGAAGAAATCAACTCAAAACAATTGGTCTCAAAATCAGAAGCTGTGGTAGTATCCAGTCTTCCCGTGACGGTTATCACCACTGCCTGGTCACTCTGTCGGCTTTCAACCTGCATCTGGACCTCCAAAAGGTTGGCTTTTCATAATTTCAATTTGTCTGATCCTTGACTTTTTATCGGAGTTGCAGATCATAGCCTTTAGCAGTGCAGGTTTCAAGAAAGATTTTTCACATACTTTTCAAAGCATTAACTCAAGGACATTAATCATGACCTCTTCTTGCAAATGCCCTTTTGAATGGTTTTTCTTTGACTATGGCGGAGTGATCGCCGAAGAGGGCTTTGTCAATGGTCTGCGGGCTCTGGCCCGGGCAGAAGGTATTGACCCTGACTTCATGGTCAAAACCGGGATTGAGACTGTCTTTGCCACCGGATTTGTCCTCGGACAGGGAGAAGAGAGCACATTCTGGGACCAAATGCGGGCAGCAACCAGACTGAAGGCCAGTGACGCGCATTGCCGGAATACAATTCTGGAGGCCTTTGTCCTTCGACCCTGGATGCTGGATATAGTCGAGCGTTTACGGACAGAGGGCCGAAAATGCGCCATTCTGAGCGATCAGGTCACCTGGCTGGATATCCTGGAAGAACGCCATAAATTTTTTCATTATTTCGACCAGGTATTCAACAGCTACCACCTGGGTAAAAGCAAAAGTGATCCCACACTGTTTCGCGATGTTCTGGAACTGGTTGGCACATCTGCAGATCGGGCCCTGTTTGTCGATGACAGTGACGGAAATATCCAGCGGGCCCGCGATCAAGGCATAACCTCCATTTATTACCAGAACAGAGAAGATTTCCTGCACCACCTGAAAACTCTTTGCCCGATTGAAGGCCTTCTGAAATGACCTGCCTGAAATCCTGATATTAGAAAAAGATATACTGCACTGCCAATTTTGATCATCTGCGCCTTTCATTCCCAATATATAAGGCCTGCTATAAAAAAGCCGCAATCGTGTACCGATAATTTCCTAGTGACCAAAAAAATTGGAGACGCCTCTGATAAGGAGA
>JBKHIL010000168.1:0-4675 GCA_046538645.1 Desulfovermiculus sp. | reverse complement strand
GCTTTCAGCTCGGCTCCCAAATGGTAATCAAAGACATCAAGTTGTCCGGGGGTTAATTGGCGGGTGAAGCGGTGCAGGGATTTTGTGGTTACTGTTTTCGTCTTTCGTAGCTTGTAGTCTCCGCCCTTCATCAGATTGAAGCGGGAGAAGGGAAGGAGTTGCTCCCGGGGCAGCTCAATATAAGCCAAAAGCAATTTCAGGATACTGTCCGGGTTGGTGACCAGGTCTTCATAACGAATCAGGTGCCAGGTGTCGGGATTTTGCAGGTACTGCCCGACGATTTTTTTCCATCGCTTGAGCAGCCCCACATCGATGCCCATCTCCTTTTTCCCCGGAGGCCAAAATAAGTAGGCGTAGCCGGATTCCACAGCCGAGAGATAGCTGTCTCTCGGGTCTCGGACCAGCCAGATATGGCGGTCGAAGGACTTGAATATCCCTGAACCGGAAAGGAGGTAGAAAAGATCCAATGGCTTGATCAGTTGGTACCCCCTTGGCTGCAGCCCCAGCCAGGCCGAGGCCAGGGCCGGCAGTGAATTCAAGTCGCTATAGGATCGAACTGCGGAGTGCTGACCGAGAATATGCTGCAGCAATGTGCTCCCGCTGCGCATGGAATAGCCGATAAGGATTCGCATAGGAAACCTCGTCATTTTTTCAATAGGGCTCAATGAAAAAAACGCAAAAGCCCTGCTGATGCAGGGCCTTTGCGTGGTGTATCAAATGACAGTCAAGCCATTGAATGTGTCAGACTTGGTGCGCCTAGAATGCAAAGGCAAGTTCGGTGATGAAGGTCTGCTTATCCTCATCAGCCACCGGGCCATAATCGTTTGGGCTCCAACCGCTGGAGGCAAAGTCATCTTCAGAGTAGTTTTCATCGTGCATGAACTCAAAAGCCAAACTTATGTTTTTAAACAGTTCAAAACCGACGCTGGCTGAGATCCGTGTTTCCGGGATGGTATCATCGATGTCGTTGTTTGAAATAGCCTCATCCGTTCCCTGATAGGCCAGTGCGAAAATCGTTTCCCGATCATTGATTTCCGTCTCGTATGCCAGCTCAAAGTTCCAGGCGCTGGGCTGAGCCCCCTGGTTGTCAAAAAGCAGTTCATTTTCTTCAAAATCATCCAATGCAGTGATGTACTCAGCTATAAGGTAGAGTCCCTGCCAGCCCAGGATGGCGTGCGCCCCCACGCCTCCGATGTAGTCCTTGATCTGGTCTGTGGCCAAAAGGTCGGGCATATCACCGGCATTTCCAATGTTGTTGTAATAGCTTCCTCCCACATTCAGGCTTATGGGATCCATGTCCATGTCATAACTGGCCAGCAGGGTAAATTGATCCAGGGGATCGTCGTCTTCATCAACTTCTGTCACATCATCAGCATTGAAGATGCTGGCCTCGACGTTGAATCCGGCCTGCTCGAAACCCACGACTGCAGCTACCTCCGAGGTGTCACCCAAACTCTCGGTTAACGGTCCTTCGAGCATGAAGCTCTCATAGTTGCCAAAGGGAACAGTCCCATACTTTCCAAATCCTGCATAGAGCGGGAACTTGTTGGTGTTTTCGATTATGATCCTGGCCTCTTCCCCCTTTATAGTGTCGTCTCCATCGTCATACTCAAGTCCTACATATCCATGCACCCACTCATTCAGGTCTGGATTGAAATACAGATCAATGGTGTCCACCTTAATGTCCGTGGAATCTCCGGAATCATCATATTTTGTTTCATGCACCCCCCAAATCGCAACATCAAGTTCCATGTTCAGTCGGTCGATAAAATCTGCTGCAGCGTGGACACTGTCCTGTTTATCCTTATTCATCTTATCCAGTCTGTCTTCCAAGTTTTGAATTCTTTCTTCATAAGCAGATATTTGATCAGCTGATGAATGTGTTGAGATAAAAATAAAAACTAAAATATACAAAAAAATAGAGAGAAATGAAAATCTTTTCATCATACAGAACACCTTTCTCCTTTTGCGTTGATCATTTAAGCAGCTGTGAAATGTGTCAATCTATAAATAAAGTGCGCGCACGCGAGAAAGATTATCTGTGTTCTGTTACAACATTATGACTCATGTGTAACAATTTGATGAAATTTTGTGTGCGCTTGGAATATTGTTCTCCCTTCTATATTCTGAGCTTTGTCTTCATACATCTCCCAGCTCTGAACAAAGGCCTCTTGTGTAGATCTTTCCTGCATGTACTGCCTGGCCTGAACTTTCATCTTCTCTAGCCGCTGGGGATCGCCGGCTAAGGTTAAAATGGCCTGAACCAGGGCCTGAACATTTAGAGCCGGAACGATCAGCCCGGTCTGCTTTGGAATCAGGTTCTCCTGCGGTCCGCCCTGATCGGTGACAATGACCGGCAGGCCGGAGGCCTGGGCCTCCAGAACCACGTTGCCGAAGGTGTCTGTGGTGGAAGGAAAGACGAAGATATCACTGGAGGCATAGGCTTGAGCCAGGTCCTGTCCAGTCAGAGTTCCGGCAAACACGGCTTGCGTGCCTGAAAGGTCGTCCTGCATCTGGCTCAAAAAGGGGCCGCTGCCCACAATAATCAGCTGGATGTCGCTTCGGGCTTTGGAGATTTGGGCATAGGCCCGGGCCAGGGTTTGCAGGTTTTTCTCCTTGGAAATCCGGCCGACATACAGGAGCTTCAGCCGGTCTCTTCGCAGTCCAAATCGTTTTTCCCAAAATCCGTTTTTGTGTTGGGGATGAAAGCGGCGGGTATCGATGCCCCGCGGATACAGCCTTATTTTGTCCGATTGGATACCATGGGCTGTTAACTCATCTCCGGTGGCTCGAGAAGGGACATAGATCTTATCCAATTGATTATAATACCAGGTCATCAGCTTCCACATCAGGGACTCCATGTCTGGATCCCCGGTCAGCTCTGATGCGTATTGCGGAAAAGAGGTATGATAGGTCCCATATATGGGCAGGTGCAGGATCCTGGCCGTAGCCAGGGCAGCCAGACCCATGGGTCCGGGAGTGGAGGTGTGGATATGGGTGAAGTCGTTGTCTGCGCAAAAGTCCAGAATCTCTAAAAAGGAGGGGCAGGCCAGATCAAGCTCAGCGTATTCCGGGACCTCAATTTGCCCAAAAGGTGCAAAATCAATTTGTTTGTCCATGGTCAGCTTTGATCCGCAGGTCAGAATGTGCAGATTCTTATGCAGATCTTTGGCTAACAGGGCTTGATTTTGTAAGGTTAAGGCTACTCCATTACACTGATCAAATGTGTCGGTAAACAGAGCCACCTTAGGAGATTTGGAGTGACTCACAGACTGTGAACCTTGCAAACGTTCCAGACAGGCCTGGGCCAGAGGGCGATCTTTACTGTATAAGCCAAAAGCGAGGAAATACGGGGCTAACAGTGCATAAACCGACCCCCCGGATCCGATGGTGGCAAAGATGTTAAATAACCTGGCCTGGGAAGCACTTTCCACCAGGGTTTGGGAAAAATTTTTTATCATGCGGTCTGATGCAGCCCGGACAAAATTAAACCAATCATTCTCCCGGTCCTGGAAAGTGCGATCCGGGTCATGGATCATGCCCAATAGATGCGGATTGTTGTTTAATATGGCCCGGCCCTCTTGGTGGATCATGGAGGTCACATCAGAGGACCCACTGATCTTGAAACAAGACCACCCTCCTCGTTTGGTCCCCAGGTAGTCGTACAACCAGTTCCAAAACCCCTTGTTATTTCCTGTTCTCCCGGTCAGGGCACAGTCCACAAATTGCAGAAGCTCATCTTTTTGCACATAGCGGTCCAGGTTGAATTTGTCTTTGTAGAACTGATATGCGATGGCGTACAGGTTGTGGCCCATGGTCCTGGCTGAAGCCGGCTGACTGTGAGGCTCCGCCCTTCCCTGCCTCAGGCCCTGCATGAAGTCTTGGACCTCCACCGCCCCGGGAACCCGGGTATAGGCCCTGGCGATGTTCAGGGAGGAATGGTCGTCTGAGCCGGCAGTCAAGGTCTTGACCCATGGCTTTTCACCCGCTGGCTGCAGGCTGTGTTTGTCTGCCAGAAGCTCAATGTCATTCGCGGTCAGAGCGGCCAGTATCTGCTTCAGGATATGATTTTGAACTTTATCTCTGGACCCATTGAGTTCAAAGAGATCAAAAAGCAGAAGCATCTGCTCAAAATGCTCAATGTGCAGGCGGTTGTTCATGTCGTAAAAGGGGTGGGCTACGATGTATAAAATACTTTGATCCCGCAAATATGAAACCAAATCGAATATATTCTGGCGCAGATGTTGGATATCCCGGTGCTGCTTTTCGCTGATGTTTAAGGTCAGGACATGAATCTTGCATCCGTCCTGGGGAAAATAAGTGGTCACCTCCTCACTGATGAATACTCCCGGCAGGTGGGCAATCTCCAAGGCCCCGTCAATGGAGTTGTGATCGGTGATGGTCACCAAGTCCATGCCCCGATCCTGGGCCAGAGCATAGATCCGCCTGGGATCGGAAAAACATTCCGGGCAGTTGATCTTCTGCAGGATCCATTGCGCGGGCCGCCTGGAATACCTGGAGTGCACATGCAAATCCGCTGTGAGCCCTGGTGAGGACATAACTTCTCTCCCGTGCCGTGGTTTGATGAGTCTGGGCTGGAACCGTATTGGCCGCAGGCATAACCCATACCCATGACAAGAGAATGACGATTGCTTTGCGGTTGTGTGAAGCCGGA
>JBKHIL010000167.1:0-4680 GCA_046538645.1 Desulfovermiculus sp. | reverse complement strand
CGTTTGGTCCCATCCTGCGTGTCGCAATTACAGAACCCTCCCCCGGTCCATTCCCCCCGCCTGAAAGGCAAGCGGATGAAGGGGAATCAGAGAAGAAACGGATCTTGCCTGATATGCACCGCTGCAGATCTGACAGTATGTGAGGACTCAATTCAGATCCCAGTTTCCGATGTCGGCGTTAAATCCTTCTCCGCCCTGTTCTCCGTCCGCCCCCAGAGAGAAGAGATCGAACTCTTCGTGCTCACCAGGATAAACGTATACGTAGTCATTGCCCCACGGATCTTCGGGAATCTTGGAGATATATCCATCTTCCGGGTAATCGCGCGGAGACTCCCCCACTCCCGGTTTCTCTACCAGAGCCTTGAGCCCCTGCTCCGTACTGGGATAAAACCCGTTGTCGAGCTTGAACTGCTTGACAGCCATAGTCAGATTCTCGATCTGCATCTTGGCCTTGACCACCCGGGCCTTGTCCGGCTTGTCAGTGAGCCGGGGGACGATCAGTCCGGCCAGGATGCCCAGAATGACAATAACCACCATGAGCTCGATCAAGGTGAAGCCTGCTCTTTTCTTGTTGTTTGTTGAATCCAAATTCATCATCTCCTTATCAAAATATATAGAATAATTCCTCAGTAAAACTTTGGTTTTTATCGTGTCTCATCTTGACATGCCCCAAAAAACCATCCCCTGACCCCCTCCTTCCGACCCAAAATGGCCGCAGGGAGGGGAACCTGACAAGAAATGAACCTGTTCAGAGATGCGACGATGCATATGTGAGCGGTCACTCCTAACTTTCGCTGAGGTGATAAATCTGGTCAGCGAATGAGCTGGCTCATGTCAAAGATGGGCAACAGCACAGCCAGGACCACAAAACCTACAATCCCGCCCAGGACCAGGATCATGACCGGTTCCAGAAGACTGGTCAGAGCGGTCAGTCTGTTTGAAACATAGCTTTCACTGTTCTGAGCCACCTTCAGGAACATGGCGTCCAGCTGGCCGCTTTGCTCGCCGGCAGCCACCAATTGGTTCATGGTCGGAGGAAAAAGAAAGTCCCTGGACATGGGCCTGGCCAGGGAGCTGCCCTCGCTGACCTCCTTTATCATGCGATCTGTAGCCTCCTGGACCAGGGAATTGGAGACCACGTTACGCACAATTCCCAGGGCCTGCAGCAGGGTCACCTCGTTTTTGAGCAGGGTGCCCAGGGTATGACAATAGCGGCTTAAAACAATGTTGTGCACCAGTGAGCCGAATAAGGGCATGCGCAAAAGCCAGGAGTCAAGCATGGCCCTGCCCCGTCTGCTGACGGCCATGCGCCTGAAGATCACCACTGCGGCCAGGAAGAGCAGGGGCAGGGTCCACCAGTAGGCGTGAAACACAGCGCTTATCTGCATCAGGATGATGGTGGGCAGGGGCAGGGCCTGCTCGAAATCCAGAAAGATCTGGGTGACTTTGGGGACCACATAGGACATCAGGAAAAAGATGACCCCCAGGCTGACCAGGAGGATGAGTACCGGGTAAGCCAGGCTGGACTGCAGCTTGCGCTTTAAGGCCTCCTGCTGCTCACCGAACTCAGCCAGCCGTTCCAGGACCAGCTCCAGGGTGCCCGAGCTCTCCCCAGCCCGGACCATGGCCGCATACGTGGGCGGAAAGGCCTGGCGCTGTTCTTCCATGGCCGCGGCCAGGCTGGAGCCTTCGTTGATGCGCTCCCTGATCTGGGCCAGGGTGCGGTGAAGGCCTCTTTTGTGGACCTGCAACAGGACGCTGTCCAGACAGGTGGCCAGGGGCAGACCGGCAGAGAGCAGGGTGGCCAGCTGACGCATGGTGATCACCAGATCCCCGGAATTGACCCGGTTGAACAGGCGGGTGCGCAAATTACTTCTCGATGATTGAGGCCGGGACTGAATGGGGGTTATTTCCTGGGGATAGAGATGCTTTTGGCGCAGCCTGTCCTGGGCGGTGCGGCTGCTCTCGGCACTGATGACCCCCTTTTTTTCCTTTCCCCGCCCATCAAGGGCTCTGTATTCGTATACTGGCATATGAAAATGACTCATTCACAAAAAAATTGGACATTGGAGAGACTTGGGCTTTTTCAGGGTAGGATTGGCCCTCTCCGAGGCCCAGCCACTTCAATCCTGTTAAAAATCCCCGGCCCTCGGAGAGGCCCGGGCTCCTGGGTCCAGCTTCTTCTTTACACCTGGGTCACCCGCAGGACTTCATCGATACTCGTCTCTCCGGCCAGAACCTTGCGCAATCCGTCCTGACGCAGGGTGCGCATGCCTTCCTGAACGGCAAGCTGCCTGATCTGGTTGGATTCCGAGGTGCGCAGGACCTGGGACTGGATTGTCTCGGATACCTTGAGGAATTCGAAGATGCCGGTCCGGCCTTTAAATCCGGTCTGGAGACAGTTATCGCACCCAACAGGCCTGAAAAACATACCTTCCAGTCCTTTGGCTCCGGGACCAAGCTCTCTGATCTCCAATTCGCTGGGAGAACAGGCCTCTTTGCACAAAGGGCACAAACGACGGACCAGACGCTGGGCCATGATGGCCTGCACAGAGGAGGAGACCAGAAAAGGCTCGATTCCCATGTCAATCAGCCTGGTGATGGCTCCGGCCGAGTCGTTGGTGTGCAGGGTGGAAAAGACCAGGTGTCCGGTCAAAGCGGCCTGAATGGCTATTTCCGCGGTCTCCTGGTCCCTAATCTCGCCAACCAGGATGACATCCGGATCCTGGCGGACCATGGACCGCAGGCCATTGGCAAAGCTCAACCCGATCCTGGAGTTGACCTGCATCTGGCCGATGCCGTCCAGCTGGTATTCAATAGGATCCTCAATGGTCAGGATATTCTTGTCCGGGGTGTTGATTTCGCTTAAGGCCGAGTACAGGGTGGTGGTTTTGCCGCTGCCTGTGGGGCCGGTGACCAGGATGATCCCGTGGGATATCCGAATGAGCCGCTGAAATAAATCCACATGTTCCAGGCTTAATCCGATTTCCTGCAGGTTGAGCACCCGGACATCCTTTTCCAAAAGCCGGAGCACCAGCCGTTCCCCAAAGGCGGTGGGCAAGGACGAGACCCGCAGGTCCACTTCCCGTTCTCCGATGCGGATATTGATCCGCCCATCCTGGGGGATGCGTTTTTCAGCAATATTTAAGCTGGCCAGGATCTTGACCCTGGAGGCCACAGCCGGGTGCAGCTTCTTGGGCAGACTGAGGTTGTCGTAGAGTACTCCATCCATGCGGAAACGGATCTTCAGCTCCTGCTGATAGGGCTCGATATGGATGTCGCTGGCCTTGTAGTGGACAGCCTGGGACAGGATGTGATTGACCAGCTTGATGACCGGGGCCTCGCTGGTTTCATCCAGAAGATCAGTGCTGACCTGATCCTCGAACTCATTGAAAAAAGCTTCACTCTCGGTTTCATCCAGGTCCTGGATGATGTGTTCAGCCCCGTTTTGGACCTGGCCGAAGGCTCTGTTTATGGCGGACAGGATCTCAGCTTCCGGGACCAGGACCGGATCGATGCATCGAACCCCGAGCAGAACTCTTAACTGATCCTGGGCAGGAAGATCCAGAGGATCACTTACTGCCACAAATACTGTGGTGCCCTCTCTGCGCAAAGGAAAGAGGGTATGGGCTTTGAGAAAATGAATGGACAGATTGTGGACCAGCTCGGGCTGGATCGTATTTTCAGGGATATCCTCCTGCAAAGGCAGATGCAGGGCCTGAGCGTAGGCCACAAGCAGATCCTTTTCCGGGATCTTCTTGTCCTGAAGCAAAAAACGGGTCAGCGTCTGACCGCTGTTTCCGGGCTGATGAAAGGAAGAGATGTCTTCAGCTTCAATCACGCCCTGGGTGCTGAGATGGGATGCGAGAGTATGATGCAGGTTCATAAAAAAATTATTGCAGGAGACCATAGGTCTTGTATTCATCGGGTAAGGCCTGAAAATGCCCTTCCGCTCCAAAGCGGAACCTGTTGAGGTCTCTGGTCTTGGAGTAGGCGATGGTTTGGGCATCCTGCGCGGTCTGGACCACTCTGGGAGTGATGAAGACCATGAGGTTGGTCTTGTCCAGCTGGTCCTGGGTGGACCTAAACAGATACCCAAGGCCGGGGATGTCCCCAAGCAGAGGGACCTTGGTCTGGGAATCCGAGGAACTGTTTTCCATAAGCCCGGAAATAACCACTGTCTCTCCGTCCTGGACCGACACTGTGGTCTCTGTTGTTCGCTTGCGGGTGATCGGGGTCTCGGAGTTGAAATCGATATTGGGATCAATGCGGCTCACTTCCTGGTACAAGTTGAGCTTGATCCAGCCCTGGTTGTTGATCAAAGGGGTGACCTTCAGGGTCACGCCCACATCCTTATATTCAAAGTTGCTGTAGTCGATGTTGGCCTCGCTCTCCTGCCGGCTGGTGATAAAGGGCCGGTTTTCGGCAATGACCACTGTGGCTTCCTCGTTCTCCATGGTCATCAGCTGGGGGGTGGAGATGATATGCACTGCATTGTCTGTCTGGGATGCATTGATAAAGGCCCCCAGGCTGAAGTATTCCTCACCGTTAAAGGTAAAAGGGAAAGCCAATGTCCCCAGGCTGAGTCCGCTCCGGGCTTCATCGGAGCCGAATCGATCCACGAGGTCGTCCACACCCTGGCCCAGGGGGCCATTTGTGGTCCCAAATACGATGCCGTCG
>JBKHIL010000166.1:0-4697 GCA_046538645.1 Desulfovermiculus sp. | reverse complement strand
TGAGTCACCTGATATAATTGACAATAAAGAGCAGAACCAAAAAGCCCTGCCGGCATGTCTTCCAAGTATTGATTCAACCTTCGGGTTTTGATATAAAAAAATATACCAAAAGCATAATCTGCTCATGAGGGCTGCCGGTATGGACAGATCCAAAACACTTTGCATCCAGCTTTTAAGGAGATGAAGGTTGAGCCTGGAGCAGGAACTCAAATTTAAGTATTCGGACTTCGATACCCTGCGGAATCGATTGGCAGCCTGCAAGGCCCGGTTCATACACAGAGTCTTTGAGCAAAATCAAGTCTTTGACACTGAAAAGAAAGATCTGAAGCAGGCTGGAAAACTCCTTCGCCTGCGGCGGGCTGGCAAAGCGGTGCTTTGTCTGAAGTCTCTGCCCCAAAATCATACCCCTGATCACGACTTTGAGGTCAAGGTCTGGGAGGAAGCCGAGACCCAAATCTTCGATGTGTATGAGATGCAGGCCATTCTGGAAGGCCTCGGCTACAGGGAAGTCTTTTGTTATCAAAAAGTGCGGGAAAAATGGCTCCTTGGTTCATGCGCCATCTGCCTGGACCGGCTTCCTTTTGGCCGTTTTGTGGAGATTGAAGGAGATCCGCAGGCCATCTGGGAAATTGCCAGGGTCTTGGGTCTTCATTCCCGGACCTGGACGGTGAAGAGCTACCACGAGTTACATCAAAAATGGCGGGTTGAAAACCAGCTGCCGCATGAAGAATCTTTTGTTTTTGGTCCGGAAGAACAGGCCAGGATCCGGGCGGAAATGGATGAAAAAGGTTGAGGCTGCGAGCTTGTATGCAACAAGATTTTGCTTTTTTTATGTCACCCCGGCGTGTCATCCCGGACTCGATCCGGGACCGGAATCCAGAGCAGATAGAGCGGCTTTATCCGAGATTGCCCGGCACGCACTTGCAGTGTGAATGTTCCAGCCTACTGGAATTTATAGTCCTTTACATGTTAAATCTTTACACCCTTGTATCAGGAATTATTATTTCGTACAATGGCATCATTCACTCAGGTCAAGGACTGCTGGTTGAGGCAGAAACTGTTTTGCCCGCACAATGTATTAAGGACCATGGAATGAAGGACTGAGAGCAGGCTTTGGTTCACATCCAGTTGAAATGACTGTAATTTAGTTCGTGTTCACCAGGCTGTAAATAGGCAGCTTAACCAATGCAGCCGCGAGTATGCTGAGATATATTGGAATATGGAGCGTCGGATGAGTAATTCAGTTCAAAGACCTGAACTCGAACCGGACACTGATCAAGAAATCGCAGAACCCCCACAGTATAAAGTTGTTTTGCACAATGACGATTACACGACTATGGAGTTTGTAGTTTATGTGCTCAAAAACGTTTTTCTCAAATCCGAGGGGGAAGCCATTCAAATAATGCTCAGTGTACATCGCAACGGCTCCGGTGTGTGCGGCATCTACACCTATGAGGTGGCGGAGACAAAAGTGGCCAGAGTTCATAATATGGCCAAAGAGGAAGGATATCCACTTAAATGCACAATGGAAGAGGTATGATATGTTGAGCCGGGATCTGGAAAAAATATTTGCCTTAGCTGTACGTGAGGTACGCAGCAGGCATCATGAGTTTTTGACCTTGGAACATGTCCTCTATGCGTATCTTTTGGACACCAAGGGCAAGAACCTCCTGTATAATTGCGGAGTCAACGTCAGTCGGCTGCGCAACCAGTTGGAACGCTATTTTGTGGAACACATGGAAGTATACCCCCAGGGTCAGGCCAAGGAAGTGATCCAGACCTTGAGCGTTCAGCGCGTGTTGCAGCGGGCCATCGTCCATGTCCAGTCCGCGGAAAAGGGAAAAGTCGAACTTGGCGATTTTCTGGCCGCGGTCATGGATGAAGAAGACTCCTATGCAGTCTACTATCTCAAGTCTCAGGGCGTGGATCGTCTGGATGTTTTAGAATACATCTCTCACGGTCAGGCCAGAGAACAACAGAGCGAAGGATGCGCTTCCTGCCAAAAGGAAAAAAACGCGAACACTTCTTTGCAAAAGTATACGCAAAATTTGTCTGAACGGGCCAAGTGCGGGGATATCGATCCTCTCATCGGCCGCAGTCAGGAATTGGAGCGAACCATTCAGATCCTGTCCAGGCGGCGGAAGAACAACCCCTTGTTTGTAGGCGATCCGGGCGTGGGCAAGACTGCTCTGGCCGAGGGGCTGGCCTTGCGCATTGCTGAAGCCTCTGTTCCGGAGCCTTTCTGGGAAACAGAGATCTATGCCCTGGATATGGGGGCCTTACTGGCCGGGACCAAGTTCCGCGGCGATTTTGAGTCCAGACTGAAAGGAATCATTAATGAGCTGTGCAAGCTCGGCAGCCGTGCTGTTCTGTTCATTGACGAGATCCATACAGTGATTGGAGCAGGAGCAACCAGCGGGGGATCAATGGATGCCTCCAATATCCTCAAGCCGGTTCTGGCCTCAGGTCAGCTCAGGTGTATCGGGTCCACCACCTATGAGGAATACAAAAATCTGTTTGAAAAAGACCGGGCCCTGTCCAGGCGCTTTCAAAAGATCGATGTGCCTGAACCTACGCAGGATGAAAGTGTGGCCATCCTGGAAGGGCTCCGGCCTTATTACGAGGAACATCACGGGGTGAAGTACACCAAGACGGCCTTGAAGTCGGCAGTAGAACTCACTTCCAGGCATTTGCCGGACAGGTATCTGCCGGACAAGGCTATCGATGTTATGGATGAAACCGGAGCCCTGCTCAGCCTGGACATCCATAAGCGCAAGCGGAAGCAGATTACCCCCAAGGACATTGAAAATGTAGTGGCCGGAATGGCCAGAATCCCCATTCAGCGGGTCAGCAGCTCGGACCGGGAAAAACTGCATAACCTGGAAGGGGAACTCTTAAACTACATATTCGGCCAGGACCAGGCGGTCAGGTTTCTGGCACAAGCCATTAAGCGCTCCCGGGCCGGCCTGCGGGAGGCGCACAAGCCGGTAGGCAACTTCCTCCTGGTCGGACCGACCGGGGTGGGCAAGACCGAGCTGGCCCGGCAGCTGGCCGATCGTCTGGGCATCCATTTTCTGCGTTTTGACATGAGCGAATACATGGAGCAGCATGCTGTAGCCCGGTTGATCGGTGCTCCTCCAGGTTACGTGGGTTTTGATCAGGGCGGTCTGCTCACAGACAGCATACGCAAACAGCCGCATTGTGTTCTGCTTCTGGACGAGATTGAAAAGGCCCACCCCGACCTGTTTAATATTTTACTGCAGGTTATGGATTATGCCACATTGACCGACAATGCCGGCCGCAAGGCCGATTTCCGTCATGTCATCCTGCTCATGACATCGAATATCGGAGCCAGGGATATGAGCAGTCACAATATCGGTTTTGGGCAAGAAAAGGCCACCAATCGGGCTCAAAAAGGGGTCAAGGCTGCAGAAAAGCATTTCTCCCCAGAGTTTCGAAACCGGCTTGACGGCATTGTGCCTTTTAATGCCCTCTCTCCAGAACTCATGGAGCGGATTGTGGACAAGAGCATCCTTGAACTCAATGAACAGCTGCGGGAGAAAAAGGTGCAAGTGGAGCTCAAGCCGGCGGCAACGGCCTGGGTGGCTCAAAAAGGCTTTGACCCTGATTACGGGGCCCGGCCTCTGGCCCGAGTGGTGCAAAGCGAGATTAAGGACCGCCTGGCAGATGAACTCCTGTTCGGCTCACTGCAAAAAGGCGGGACAGTTGAAGTTGATGTGGCCACAGATGAGAATGGAGAGGAAAAGCTGGAGTTTTCGTACTCCAAATAATCCATGCGTCAGGGCAGCCATCGGCTGCCCTGACGCATGGATTTTATAATTTTTTTTTGCGCTCAAGCACAAAGAAAACTGGTGTAAAAGCTCGTATGATACGAGATTTGCCGGAGGCAAAACCGACTACTGTATTCTCACCCCTCCAGCCCCTGGATCAAGGCCTGGATGGCCTGGCCCAGGATCCGATGATTGTAGCCCCCCTCCAAGAGGGCAAAAACCCTTCCCGGGCAGTGTTGTTGTACGAATTCTTTCATTACGTTACCAATCTGGGTGTAATCATCTGTAGATAAGATCCCTCCCCAGTCCTCTATGTGCCGGTCGAAGCCGGCCGAAATACCCACCAGATCACATGCATCCTGCTCGTTCAGGGTCCGTTCCAGATCCGGAAGAGAGTCCAGATGGTAATAGGTGACATCAGGATCCCGGGCGTAAAAACCACTGGTTCCGTCACCGAAATGCAGGTCAATATCCACGATAAGCCCGCGCTGGACCAGACCATCCCTGCGCATGGCCTGCATGGCCACAGCCATGTTATTAAACCAGCAAAATCCCCAGCATGAATCAATGCTGGCATGATGCCCCGGGGGCCGAATCAGGCCGAAGGCCGGGGTTTGGCTACAGGCCAGGCGTGCGGCGGTGATTCCTCCGCCCGCCGCCAGCAGAGCCAGCTCATAGAGGTGAGGCCGCTGCTGGATGCGTTGGAAGTGTTCTTGAGTGTGGACCAAGCGGATGTCTTCCTCAGTGGCTGGTTCAGGGCTGACCCAGGTGTGACCCATTTCTTGCAGCAAAGCCTGAGCCTCATCCAGCCTGCCTTTGGCGGCAGCCGGATCTGAGGCGTACACCTCGCGGTAGCGTTCATGAAAGACGATGTGCATAAGATCCCTCCTGTGAATGGACTGTATG
>JBKHIL010000165.1:0-4703 GCA_046538645.1 Desulfovermiculus sp. | reverse complement strand
TGCCTATTTCTGTTTAGAACAGTCAAAAGGCGGAAACAGAGAATCTGCCCTGCCCTGCTCTCTCCTGTCTCGCTCCTGTTCCTGGTTTCTTTGCTTTCCCTGCCTGGTGTGCTATCTGACTCCAGGGCAAACGCCACCACCTCTGCCAAATATCAGACCCTGCAGATCTTTTATGAAAACGATCTCTTCGGCAATACGGACAAATACTATACCAATGCCCTGCAATTGACCTGGCTGTCCAAGGATCTGGAAGAATACGCAGATGACGTCCGACTCCCGGACTGGAGCACTCCTCTGCTCAGATTGGCCCCGTTTGTCAACGAACCGGACAGCACGCACAATATAGGCCTGATTCTGGGGCAGCAGATATACACTCCGGCCGACATTTATACTTCTGAGCTCCTTTCCGACGACCGTCCCTATGCCGGTTTTCTTTACGCCGGACTGGCCCTGCACAGCAAGACAGCTGATCAGCTGGATACCCTTGAGCTGGTGGGAGGTGTGGTCGGTCCCTCAGCCCTGGGGGAACAGGCCCAGAACACTGTGCATAAGATCCGGGACCTGAAACAGGCCCAGGGCTGGGACAACCAGCTCAGAGACGAGCCTGCATTTCGCCTCTCCTGGCAGCGCAAATGGCGGGCATGGGCAAAAACTGCGGACTGCTGTCTGGGGGCCGACCTCATCCCTTTTGCCGGGCTCACCGCCGGCAATGTACTCACTTCAGTAAATGCCGGAACCGAGGCCCGATTCGGGTACAGACTGCCTCAGGACTTTGGATCAGACGTCATCCGGCCCGGGAGCGGAGTCAGTGTCCCGGAACCATCAGGTCCCCAGACATTGCCCTGGGGCCGGTTTGGGCTCCATGTCTTTGCTACGGTCCAGATCCAAGCCGTGGCCCACAATATCTTTCTGGACGGCAATACCTGGAAAGACAGCCACAGTGTAGACAAATACCCAATTGTGGCCGATGTATCCCTGGGCCTGGCCTTTACGTATGAGCGACTCAAGCTCACCTATCGCCACCTTTTGCGAACCAGGGAGTTCACCCGGCAGGATGAGCCCCAGGTTATCGGCTCTTTGACCCTGACCTGGGCCTTTTGATCAAAACAGCTTCATGGCCGGTCAGCCTCCCGGTTTCGTTGATCTTTAAGAACAGGGGCCTGAATGCTTACCTTTGACCTGGCTAATTTCATAAGGAAATTTTGACCCCCAGTCTGTGGTCAGGTATATTCACTTCGCTCTGTCATGCGGGGCAGTGTTCAAGGACAAGGGAAGTAAAGCTGATATGAGACTCGCCTTTGCGTGCTCCATGCCAAGGCGCCTATTCAGATTAAGGGAGCATCATGACCGAAAAGATTGAAGATATTACCATAAGCTATGAGGAAGACGGCCAGTGCCTGGTAGAAGAGCTGGACAAAGAGGTCCTGACCAAGGGGGCATGGACAACTATTTTGTTTCGCTACCGCCAGTTCGACAACAAACTCAACGATTTTGGACCGGAAAAATACATGATCCGCCGTTACCGGAAGATCAACGGTCAATTCCGGCCGCAATCCAAGTTCAACATCTCCAGCCCCAAACAGGCCCGGCAGATTATCGATGCCTTAAGCAAGTGGCTGGACGAGGCGGATACGGACTGAAACCCAAAACAGTTCACGCTCCGGAAGGCCTGAGGCCAGGGAAAAGATTTTCCCCCAATCATACATACTGCATGGCGGTTGAATACCCGGTCACTCTCTGAGCTTTATCGGTCCGGACGATGTAATCGGCCTCCACTCCTACTGCTCCCTGGCCGGGAAAAACAAATTTGGGCTCCACTGCAATGACCATCCCAGGCTCCAGGATTTCATCTCTGTTTTTGGCAATGACCGGTAGTTCATTTAAGGTCAGCCCAATGCCGTGGCCGACAAAAGAAACCCTGTTTGGCCCATAGCCCATAAAATTATTTTCGAATTTATTTTTTACAACCCAGTTTTCAATCTTCTCAAACAACAGCTTCCCATTTGCGCCCTGGCAGGCGTTGTCCTGAAAATATTCGAGGATTTCCAGGGATAATGCGTAGGCCTTTTCCAGCCTCTTATCCAGTTTTCCCAGCACATACATCCTGGTCTCATCGGTTATGTATCCGTTATACCCGCCGCCGTAATCGATGATCACCGGCTCATTTGGTTCAATTGTGCGCCGGGAAGCACCCTGGGCTACAGCAGGAGTCATTCCGCATCCACATAATGGGACATCGCCAAATGAGGAGACTGCTCCGCAAGGACCGGACAGGACATGAGGATTGGGCAACTCCTGGTTGAGTCCCCGCATACGCATAATGCCCTGATGTCCCACTCGTCTTCCCTCTGCTTGCAGCAGGGCGCTGAGTTCAACCTCACTTATGCCTTGATCCAGGTAATCAGCGACCTTGGAAAAAACATGATCACAGATCTGTCCGGATTTTTTTATTTGCTCCAGCTCATAGTCTGATTTCCTGGCCCGGATATGGAGCACATCAAGGGAAATATCCGAAAAATCCTTGGGTCCCAGTATTGCCTGCAGCTTATGAAACATTGCTACCGAGAGAAAATCGAACTCCGTGCCCACTCTCTGCTTTTGTCCCAGACCGTGGCTGGTTACGACCTCGGGAAGCTGCTTGATGCTTCGAATCTCAATGATGGGCAGATGTGTTTCAGTCCTGGCCCGTTCAGGATCTTTTTGCACTAAAAAAAGAGGTTCTCCATCTGACGGTATTATGAGATAGCTTTTCTGAATACTTCCTGTAAAATAGTATACATTTACATTTTGGACAATAACTGCATAATCAATGTCTTTTGATTGCAGCATTTTTTGAAATGTCTCTATTCTGTTGTACAATTCGCTTTGAGGTACATATTCCATGAGATCAGACAACGGTTCCATACTCATCACCCTTGTAGTATTCGCCCAAGGCTTCTCTCAACCCTGAAGACAGCTCAACAGTTGCGTTTTGGGCATAATCATAGCAGACCTGCACCGACTCCCCGTGGGCATAGCCAAGAGAATCGTCATCTGCATTCACCAGCTTATATCCCAGCTTGAAACTCTTGGTCCCGATTTCCTTGACCCAGATATTCAGCAAAAGCCTGTCTTCCAGCTTGATCGGCCGCAGGTAATGACAGGCCACATAGGCCATGATAAAGGGAAAGCCAGAGGGCGAATATTGGCTGAAATGATCCGCTATAAACCTATTTCTGCCTTCGGCAAAATAGGCGATAACAGTGGCATGATTCACATGCCCCATAACGTCGATATCCATAAACCGGATATTTATGGAGGTGGTAAAGACACTCATAGGCAGAATCTCCCGATTGCATCTGCAGTTACTTAGCGGCAGGGCGGCACTTTCCGGAGGCCAACCCATTTCTTACTCCCCATCACCTACGCCGTTTGGAACTGGATTTCAAGATTGAAAAAAACGGGCTGGGGCATAAGGATCATGGAGCTTCCGCCCTTGAGAACAAAAAGGTAGGCGTGCATCTAGGGCTGAGGAAAGCATACGCAGCCCAAACTCATGGCTGCAGTGAAACCGAAGATCATTGGGAGACCCCAAACCTTGCCTCCCTTTTGGCCCAGCTCAAACAAAACAGTGTTCCATTCATCAAATCCTCGCACTAAAAATTTTCCAGGGCCTCTTGGAAGAGGCCCTGGAAAATTTTTACAGGGACTTGGTGGCCACTTCCTCCCGCATGACCTGGCGTAGCTTAAAGCGCTGGTATTTCCCGGTTGCTGTTTTGGGAAGCTCATTTATAAACCTGATATATGCCGGAACTTTGTATCCCGGGAGTTCTTTCCGGATATGATCCTTTATGTCTTTTTCCAGATCCTCTGAAGCATCCGAGGCATTCAGCAGAACCACAAAGGCCATGGGCTTTTCCAGCCCGTCATCGTCTTTAAATCCGATAACCGCACTTTCCAGAACAGATACATGCTTCATGATCACGTTTTCCACTTCCACCGGCATGACCCATTCGCCCCGGGATTTGAACGCGTCATCCGCCCGGCCTGAATACCAGTAATAGCCGTCTTCATCGATATACCAGAGGTCTTCGGTATTAAACCATTCTCCCAGGCACTGCTTCCTGGTTTTTTCCTTTTTATTCCAAAAGCCGGAGGTCGTGCTCTCTCCTTTGACCCACAGGGTTCCCATCTCTCCCCGGGGCAGGGCCTGACCCTCGTCATCCACAATCTTGGCTTCATACCCCGGACAGGGCCAGCCGGTGCTCCCGGCCCTTACCCGGCCCGGGCGGGGGGAAATATAGATATGCAACACCTCTGTGCTCCCAATGCCGTCCAAAATCTCCACCCCGAACTTCTCTTTCCAGCGCTCAAACAGAACCTGGGGCAGAGGTTCGCCGGCAGAGGCGCAAAGCCGGATGTTACCTAAGTCGTATTTTGTCTCCAGCTCAGGGATAGCCAGGGCCGCGGCATAGAAGGTGGGCACTCCGAAAAACAGGGTTGCCTTATACCGTTCGGCAGCAGCCAGGAAAGAATCAGGCCGGGGAACATCCGGATACATGACCGTGGATCCCCCCACATAAAAAGGAAAGAAAAGGCCATTACCCAAACCGTAGGCATGGAAAAGCTTGGACACCGAAAGGCATATATCGCTGTCCTGGATGTCTATAATGGAATTGGCGTAACATTCACAGCAATACAGCCAGTTTTGATGCTGGTGGATG
>JBKHIL010000164.1:0-4714 GCA_046538645.1 Desulfovermiculus sp. | reverse complement strand
CTGCCGCTTCTTGAGCCAGGAGGGCTTGACCTCTTTTCTGATACCCTTCCCCGCCGCCTGTGAAACTGGCGGCAGGGAAGGGTGAGGGGAGGGTTCTTCTCAGCGTCACCTGAGGTAAAGGATCGATCAATGTATCTGGAAGCTCAGTGCCCTTCTTGACACTTCATTTCTCTTACAAAGCGGCCTTGTAGATAGCCATGACGTCTTCATCCGTCGGGCACCTGGGATTGGTAAACCCGCAGGCATCCTTCTGGGCGTTGGCGGTCATGGTGGCGATGTCCTGCTCCTTGACTCCGAGTTCGGACAGACCCTTGGGGATACCGATATCAGCAGAGAGCTTTTCAATAGCTGCCAGGGCCCGGTCAGCTGCATCCCGCTTGGACAGCCCCTCCACCTGTTCTCCCATGGCCTTGGCTATATCCACAAAGCGGTCCATCTTGGCAATCAGGTTGAAGCGCTCCACATGGGGCAGCAGGATGGCATTGCATACTCCGTGAGGCAGGTCGTAGAATCCGCCCAGCTGATGGGCCATGGCGTGCACATGTCCCAGGCTGGCATTGTTAAAGGCCATCCCGGCCAGATATTGGGCATAACACATATCTTCCCTGGCCTGGACATCCTGGCCATTAGCCACTGCCGCCCGGAGGGAGGTGGCGACCATCTCGATGGCCTTTAAAGCGCAGGCGTCGGTCATAGGAGTAGCGGCCAGGGAGACATAAGCTTCAACGGCATGGGTCAGGGCATCCATACCCGTGGCAGCGGTGAGTCCCGGAGGCATGCCCATCATGAGCAGAGGATCGTCAATAGCCATGTTTGGAGTCACTCTCCAATCAACAATGGCCATTTTCACTTTACGGGAAGTGTCGGTGATAATGCAGAACCGGGTCATTTCGCTGGCTGTTCCGGCCGTGGTATTGATGGCCAGATAGGGGGGCATGGGCTTGGTGGACTTGTCAATGCCTTCAAAGTCATGGATCTTGCCACCGTTGCTGATGACCAGGCCCACGCCCTTGCCGCAGTCGTGGGAGCTGCCGCCGCCCAGGGTGATCAAAGAATCGCAGTTGTTCTTTTTGTAGAACTCCACCCCATCGTGGACGTTCTTATCTGTGGGGTTGGGAATAGTTTCATCGAAAACCGCCACCTGCAGGCCGCCTTTTTCTAGCAGCTCGGTCATTTGCTTGGTGATTCCTGCTTCAGTAATGCCCTTGTCGGTAACCAGACAGACCTTCTTGCCCCCTAAGGCCTTCATTTTTTCCGGGACTTCCTTGTGCGCCCCGATACCAATCAAAGTGACACTGGGAATGAAAAATCCATTGACTTGTTCGCGGACTGCCATAATCTACCTCCAGGATAGGTTGTTCAAAGATTGAAATGTGCCTCATATCTGCGCTCTCTCTATAGCACTCAATAGCAAATATGAGGCCAAAAGAAATTATCAGAAATTCCAGGATAATAATTCAGGAAAGGGGTGGTCATGTGTGGCCTGGGGGACAAAACAGCCTTTGCATTGCGTGCAAACATGGGCCATGGGCATATTCTCAAGAGAATACAAAGAGATATGCTTTGGGTTATTATGACTCAACAAAAACTCCTTTGAGTCATTATGACTCAAAGGAGTTTTTGCAGCTTTCTATACAAGGTTTTACGAGTAATACCCAGTTTGGTTGCGGTTTGGCCTCTGTGTCCGTTACACAGTTTTAATACCATGAGAATATGGCGTTTTTCTACATCGTGAAGGGAAAGATCGTTTTCACGTATGGATTGGTATAGGGTATCAGCCAGGGCAGATATCTCTGCCGGCAGGTCATGTTCCGTGATGCAGTCTCCTTCGGCCAGGATCAGGCTGCGTTCCAGGACATTTCGCAGTTCCCGGACATTACCAGGCCAATGGTAGTTTTGCAGGCAGGTCATGACCCGGTCCGCAACCCGGACTTTGGTCTCGGGACTAAACAGGGACAAAAAATACTCCACCAAAAGCGGAATATCTTCCTTGCGGTCCCGCAAAGGGGGGAGAGACAACTCAAAGACATTGATGCGGTGAAACAAGGCCTCGGGAAAGCGTCCGGCTTTCACTTCCTGAGCCAAGTCCCGGTTGGTGGCACAGATAAAACGGACATCCACCTTTTGTTCCGCCTTGGCCCCCACCTTGCGAAAGGTTTGGTTCTCCAACAGCCGGAGCAAGGCCCCTTGGACCTCTGGAGACAACTCCCCGATCTCATCCAGAAAAAGCGTCCCTTTGTGGGCCAGCTCCACCAGGCCTTGTTGCTCCCGGTCCGCCCCGGTAAAAGCCCCTTTGACATGCCCGAACAACTCGCTGCGCATCAACTCGCGCTGCAGGGTGGCACAATTCTTGACCACCAAGGGCTGATCTCTGCGCTGGCTGGCTTCGTGTAAAGCCCTGGCCACAACATCCTTGCCCGCTCCGCTGGGACCGGTGATCAAGACCGGAACCCGGGCCGGCCCCACCTTGTCAATCAACCGCCGAATATTGGAAATGACCGGGCTGTGCCCGACCAAATCCACTTGCCTTTCCCGGTCCTGGCTGCTCCGCAAACGCCGGTTTTCCCGCTGCAGCCTGGCCCGCTGAAATGCTTTTTCCAGGATGAAGTCCAGCCGATCCAGTTCAAAAGGCTTGGTCACATAGTCGTAGGCTCCAAACTTCATGGCCTCTACAGCATTGTGTATGGTCCCATATCCGGTGATCAGAATGACTTGGGCATCGGGCTGCTGGGCCCTGGCTTCAGCCAAAAGAGTTAAGCCGTCGGCGTCGGGAAGGCAGACATCCAGGACAATAACTTCATAGGTCTGCCCGGTGAAGCACTCCCTGGCCTCTGCGCCTGTAGAAGCTGTGTCCACCTGCCTGCCCGGGGTCTGCAATTCCTTAACAAACAGACGACGGATATTGTTCTCATCGTCAACCACCAGTATACGGCAACGGGCATTCATAACTTATTTACCTATGTACGGATCTTGCTTTTCTTCAACGCGACTCTGACTCCAGATGACTTCCAACTCCTGATCCCTCACTCTTCTGGAAGGGGCAAGAGGATGCGGAAACTACTCCCCTTCTCCGGCTCGCTGCAGACATAAATTCTTCCGGAATGGGCCTGGACAATATTGTAGCAGGTGGAAAGCCCAATTCCGGTCCCTTCACCCACCGGTTTGGTGGTAAAAAAGGGATCAAAGACCCGCTCCAGGTAATCAGGAGGGATCCCGGGTCCGCTATCCTCTACCTCCAGGCTGACCATGTTGTCTGGTTCGGCTTGGACCAGAATTGTGAGTACCCCCTGCCCGGAGAGGGCATCCAAGGCATTTGTTAGCAAGTTTAATACCACTTGTTTGAGCTGGGCCTCGTCTCCGTGCACAAAAGGGAGTTCGGAATCCAAATTCAGTTGCACATCCACCAAAGGACACTTTTTCAGTCGGTAATGGATAATCTTCAAACAGTCGGTGATCAGACGCCGCAGATTCACTTTGCCGAACGGGGAATTCCTGGGCCGGCTGAAGGTCAGCAGGTTCTGGACGATCTCCTGGCACCGCTGGCCTTCCTGGCGGATGGTCTGCACATATTCGCGCATGTCTTCCAGAATTTCCGGCTCCACTTTGTTTTCCAGACGGGGCAGACGTCTCTTCAAGCCATCGGAAAATCCCAGGATGGAGGTCAAAGGATTGTTGATTTCATGGGCCACTCCAGCGGCCAGGACACCCACAGTGGCCATCTTTTCCGCCTGCATGAATTGCACCTGGTATTTCTTTTCCCGGGTCACATCGCGCATAAAGAGCAGGACTTGGCTTGGTTCGCTTTTGCCTTGGGACATGGGCGAGGCGACCAGATCGAAAGATCGGTTCATGTCCCGAGCTGGTTTGATCCCTTGTCCTCTGCACACCGTCCTTTCTTGCAAGGCAGAGAGCACCGGACACTGAGCGCAGGCCTGATCCTGGCGGTGAAAGACCTGGTGGCAGAATTTTCCTTCCGGCTGCGAATCGGCAAACAGCTGGTGATAGACGTTATTCACCGACAATATGCGCAGATCATCGGACAAAACAATGAGCACATCCACAATGGCATCTAGAATGGCCTCCACCTCTTGCCGCTTTTCTTTGAGCATGCGGTTGGAGGCCTTGAGTTCCTCCATTTTGGCCTGGGCCTCCTGGAAGAAGCCCAGCTTAACATCCTCGATGCCGATGAGGTCTTTGATCGTTGTTCGAGGTCTGTTTACCATACGTCCTCACAAATCTGTAAACAGTCTTCCCAGGTTACCGGCCTGGGATTGGTCAACACACACGCGTCTTGAACCGCCAATTGGCACACCTCGGGCAATCCTGCGTCATCGGAGATCAAATCCCGCAGGCGCAAAGGAATGGTAAAGCGCTGGAAAAAGCTTTCCAAAACCTCGATTCCCTGCCGGGCGGTTTCTTTGTCGCTGTTGCCTCGTCGTCCGGTGATCAGCTCCCCAATGACCGCCATCTTCTGTTCACAGGCCGGGAGGTTATAGCGCATGACCGCGGGCAACAGGGTGGGATGAACCAGGCCGTGCATAACATCATGCTTACCGCCCAGCGAATGAGCTATAGCATGGTCCACGCCCAGCCCGGCATTGCTAAAGGCCATTCCAGCCACTGTGCTGGCTGTGCTCAGTCTGGACAGACTGCGGGTGGATCGGGTCTGAACTGCTGTCTCCAGGTTGGCCATAATCATCTCAATGGCCTTTAA
>JBKHIL010000163.1:0-4762 GCA_046538645.1 Desulfovermiculus sp. | reverse complement strand
AGGAAAAAGAACTTGATTTGACCATCACCAAGGAAGATATTCCAAATATGTAGCCGCGGGTCACGCGTGTTTGCATAAGGAGAGGAAGAAACTGACAGCAGATGCCAGGTTTGATTGCGAATGAGTCTCTGGCACGTTTTTTTAGTTCACTGTCTTTCTGAGGCTGGGTTTTGAAAAATATGTTGACCAAAACACTGTTGAGTATGGGAATCATATTGGCGGCCGGTATCCTTGTGCTGGTTCTCTATACAGGTGACCAGGAGAAAGAGCCGCCAGCTGTTGACAATGACCGAATACAGACCAAATCTGCGGTGGAACCGGATGCTCAGGCCTGTTCAGGATATGTGTACTGGGACCAGGGCCAGGAGGAACTCAAATACCAGCCGTGCGGGGAGCAGGTCTTGGTGTATACAATTCAGGCCGCAGGCATTAAAAATGAAAAGTGGTCGGAGTTTGTCCACAACTTGAAGCAGAGTCCCCGCATCCCGCGCTTTGTGGTTCTGGCCGGAGAAAAAAGAGCAGCAAAGGGGGATAAAGATGAGCCAATCTTTGAGGTCTTTGAGGTGATCCGGATCGATGCCCAGGGAAATTGCAAGGAGGACCAGATAGTGCTGACTTCCCCGTTGCCTGGAGAGAGGATCACTTCCCCATTGCTCGTCCGGGGCAGGGCCAGAGGAAACTGGTTTTTTGAAGGAGATTTTCCTGTTCTGCTGACCAACTGGGACGGGCTGATCATTGCCAAGGGGATCGCGACGGCTGAAGGTGAGTGGATGACCCGGGATTTTGTTTCCTTTACCTGCCGCCTGACTTTCGAGCCCCCAGCCTATGGCCGGCAAGGGACTTTGATCCTGCGCAAGGATAATCCTTCGGACAATCCGGCTCTGGATGATGCCCTGGAAATACCGGTCCGTTTCCATGCCTCCGAGAAACCTTCGTGATTATCAATATGCATGGTTATCTCATCGGGTGAATGGATATATAAAGTTATGAAAAAAATGAATTGCGATACTATTCAGGCCCAGGTCCTTGAAAACGCCCCGGTAATTATTGCCTTTCATGATATTCGGCAAAATATTCTGTGGGCCAATAAAGCCTATCGGGAGGCTACAGGCCTGTCACTTGAAGAAATGAAGGGCACACAGTGCCACCTTGTTTGGAAACTAAGTGAACGTTGCAGCAATTGTCCGGTGACCACAGCCTTGGAGACAGGCAGGTTTGCTGAAGCTGAGTTGATTCCGGAAACCCAGAAAAACTGGCCCAAGTCTCAGGGGTATTGGTTGTCGCGGGCAATGCCGATCAAGGATGAACAGGGCCGGACCATCGGGGTGGTGGAAGCTGCTTTTGAAATCACTGAGAGAAAGAAGGCTGAGCTTGGGAGGCTCAAAGAGAGCGAGGATCGTTACAGGAACATATTCGAGGAGGCCGGTGAAGGAATATTTCTCATGGATTCTGAAGGACATATAAGAGATTGCAATCCGGCTGCATGCAACATGCTTGGTTATCAACCAGAAGAACTTCTCCAGCTGAGGATGACTGATTTGATTTCTGCTGCAGATCTTGCTGAAGGTTCCTGTGTGACAGACGATTCTTTTCAAAAAACAAGCGTTCGTATTGAACGGGAACTGCTTTGCAAGGATAAAAGCAGGCGCAGCACTGAAGAAATTCTGGTCAGGCTGCATACCGGTGAGTATTTAGCCATGTTCCGGGATATTACCGAGAGGAAGCAGGCTGAGGAGGAGAGGGAAAATCTGCAAAAGCAGCTGCTTCAGGCTCAGAAAATGGACTCCATAGGCCGCCTGGCTGGTGGTGTAGCTCATGACTTAAACAACATGCTCCTTGTCATTCTGGGGTATGGAGATTTGATGCTGGCTGCCCCGGAACTGGATCCAGAGCAAAAAAACATTGCCGAGCTTATTCACCGGGCGAGTGTGCGCTGCCGGAATATGGTGCAGCAGCTCCTCGCCTTCAGCCGCAGGCAGACCTTGAAGATGGAGAATCTGGATGTTAATCAAGTCCTCTCAGATTTTGAGGTCTTTTTGCACAAGACAATACGAGAAGATATCACGATCAATTTCAAACCCGGGGCCGACCTGCAAGCCATTCGGGCAGATCGAACTCAGCTGGAGCAGATCATTCTTAATCTGGCCATCAATGCCCAGGATGCCATGCCCAGGGGAGGGGCCATAACCATAGAAACTCATGCGGCGGATCTCACGAATATGCATGCAGCCAATCAGCTGGAATTAGAACCAGGAAACTACATCCTGCTCATATTCAATGATACCGGCCAAGGCATGGACAAACAGACTCAGGATAATATTTTTGAACCGTTCTTCACCACCAAGGTTTCAGGAAGTGGAACAGGCCTTGGCCTGGCTTCGGTGTACGGAATTGTTAAGCAACATCAAGGAAATATCCTGGTTTCAAGCCAACCAGGCCAGGGAACAACCTTTACAATTTATCTTCCTGCAAATGAGAATATTCAGGCAAATGAACGATCCTTTACTGAGGAACAACGAAATATCCGAGGCCAGCGAAATATCCTGGGCCAGGACCTCCGGGGGCAGGAGACTGTGCTTGTTGTCGAGGACGACGATATGGTCCAGGAATTGACAGTGAAAGTGCTGCAAGACAGTGGATACAACGTGCTCTGTGCTTCGAGTGGAGCCGAATGTCTTGAGCTGCTCAGCAAGTACAGGCATTCCCTTGATCTTTTGCTCACTGATGTGGTCATTCCGGACATGGACGGGAAAACTTTGTATGACCAGGTAGTGCAGAGTTTCCCCGCTCTAAAGGTCATCTATATGTCCGGGTACACGAAAGCCTTCATCAGTCAGCATGGGGTTCTGGATGAGGGGGTTGCATTTATTCAGAAACCCTTCTCAGTGCAGGATCTGTGTGCGAGAGTAAGAGGTGTCCTGGACGAAAAATAATTCGTCAATGAAGCTGAATTTTGGCCTGTTGGCCATAAAAGATGCGAGTGAAAAGCGTCTTTTGTAGTTTTACCTTACAATGGATCTGATTCTTCTGCCAAAAGACTGTAAGGAGGCAGAATGATGATCGAGAGTTACTCTTTCGGCCGGATGAAAATTCAAGGCCGGGTGTTTACCGACGATGTTTTGATCTGCAAGGAGGAAGTCATTTCACCGTGGTGGAGAGAGCGGGGACATGTAGTAACGGTCAGGGACTTGGAGGCGATACTGGGCTATAAGCCGGAGATCATCATCCTTGGCCAAGGGGAGCCCGGAATGATGAAAGGCACCCAGGAACTGCAGGCCCATCTCCAGGCCCTGGGCATTGAGTTCATCCAGGTCCGGACCAAGAAGGCGGTTGAGTTGTTCAACAGTTATCTGGAGCAAGGGAAAACGGTTTGCGCCGGGTTTCATCTGACCTGTTGATCGGAATTCATCCATGCCGCAAGGCCCGGATGCGTTCCAGGACTGGAGGGTGAGAGTATTCCAGGAAGACCTTGAGAGGATGCGGGCTCAGGTTGGACAAGTTATCCCTGGAAAGCTTCTTCAGGGCCTGGATAAGAGCATCCGGCTGTCGTGTCGTCCTGACAGCAAATTTGTCAGCCTCGAATTCATGCTGCCTGGAAAGAGAATGCACAGCAGCCGAGAGCAGCAGGGAAAGCGGGGTGTACACAAGAAGGAACAAGACCATCCCGGCATGTACGGAAGCTTGCTCCAGCCAGAAGGCCTCAAAAAGGGGTTCAAACCTGATTGTTGCTGAAAGCAGGAAGAGAATGATTCCTGTTTTGACTATGCCCAGGAGCAGTATCCTCCGGACGTGTTTTAGTTTCCAGTGACCGACTTCATGGGCCAGGACCGCAACCAGTTCTTCCGCAGAGTGCTTCTCAAGCAGGGTATCAAAAAGAGCAATCCGCTTTTTGCGGCCAAAGCCGGTGAAAAACGCATTCGACCTGGCCGATCGTTTGGAGCCGTCCATGACTAGAATGTCCTGGATCGTAACTCCGTTTTGTCTGGCGTATTCCAGAATTTTGTCTTTTAGCTCCCCATCCTCAAGCGGGTTAAAGGTATTGAACAGGGGCAAAATCCAGGTCGGAGCAAGGTACTGTACTCCGATCATCACTGCACTGACTCCGCCCCAGGCCCAGACCCAGCCCCAGACCGGATAGGCATTTAAAAAGAGAATGATTCCGGCCAGGCAGGGGCCGCCGATGAGCAGGGCCAGCAGAAAGCCTTTGAGCTTGTCCTGAATGAATGTGGCCAGGCTCATACGATTGAACCCGAATTTCTCCTCCAAAACGAATGTGGCGTACAGCTGAAACGGCAGGAAGAGCAGATCCGCGGCCAGGCCGAGAAGCCCCAGGAAGATCAGTCCGCTGAAGACAGGATGCAGGCCCAGAGAGCGGACCCAGGCGTCCAGCCAGGGCAATCCCCCAGATACAATGAAAATGACCAGGATGATCAGGCCGAAACTTGAGGATGTGAGGTCCAGTTTGGTTTTGGCTTGTGTATAGTTCTGAGCCGTAAGGTAGGTCTGGGGATCAAAGACATCTGCAAACTCCCGGGGCAAGGAAGACTTCAGCGACTTGAGGTTGAGCAGGTCGGCCAGGCTTTGGACCAGATGGGTTCCGATCAGGAAAATCAAGACCAAGATGAGTATGAAATGCATAATATTTAACCTTATACCATGACTCTGCCCAGGGACAAACAGGGATGAACCGGATCAGGAGATATTCCCTTAACCCAAGTTTATGGGGGCGGCGACAAGACTGTCAGCTAAAACAGCGTGTTAT
>JBKHIL010000162.1:0-4776 GCA_046538645.1 Desulfovermiculus sp. | reverse complement strand
CTTTCCATTTTCAACAATTTCATTTGATTTGCTCTGTATCTGGATAACAGCAATTATATGTTCAGTGTTCGGTGTTCAGCATAAGATCTTGAGATACCTGAGAACAAAATCACCTTGGTGGCTATGCTCCTGCATGCCGACCGGCTATGAGATCTGGGCATCTTCGGACCACTTTTGTCCATGCAGGCTGAGCAGGTAGTTGCGGATAAACTCATCCAGCCCCCCATCCAGGATCCGGTCTACATTCCCGTCTTCGGTATTGGTGCGGTGATCTTTGACCAATCGGTACGGCTGCAGAGTGTAGGTCCGGATTTGACTCCCCCAGGAGATGGCGTTTTTGGATGAGTACTTGAGTTGCTTGTCTTCCTGCTGCTTCTGGAGCTCCTGTTCGTACAGCCTGGCTTTGAGAATCTTTAAGGCAGATTCCCGGTTTCTGAACTGGGATTTTTCGTTTTGGCACTGGACGACTATGCCGGAAGGAAAATGGGTGATGCGCACCGCTGAGCTGGTTTTGTTCACCGATTGCCCCCCGGGGCCACTGGAGCGGAAGACATCGATGCGGATGTCTTCATCCTTGACATCGATCTCGATATCCTGGGTCACGTCCGGATACACATCGACAGAAGCAAAAGATGTGTGCCGCCGTCCTGAGGTGTCAAAAGGTGAGATGCGAATCAGGCGATGGATGCCTTTCTCTCCTTTGAGCAGGCCAAAGGCATAGTTTCCCTCCACAGCTAAGGTCACGCTTTTAAGTCCAGCTTCGTCTCCAGGCAGATAGTCCAAAAGGTCGAGCTGAAAGTTATTGTCTTCGGCCCAGCGCCTGTACATGCGCAAAAGCATTTCGGCCCAGTCTTGAGCCTCGGTTCCTCCGGCGCCGGGGTGGATCTCCAAAATAGCATTGTTTTTGTCTTCTGGAGCGGCCAGCAAGGCCTTGAGTTCAATTTTTTTGAGTTTTTTATTCAGCGAAAGATATTGCTCATTCAGGGCTTCCAGGGCCTCCCGGCTCTGTTCCTCATCTGCCAGCTCCATCCACTCTTCCAGGCTGATCTTGCTCCTTTCCAGATCCTTAAGCTCAAAAATCCATTCTTCAAGAATACTTTTTTCTTTTAACAAAGGTGTGAGCTTGTCCGGGTCGTCCCAGGCATTGGGCTGGCTAAGAACGGCCTCGATCTCTTCCTGTCGCTGCTTGCTTTGTTCCAGGTCAAAGGCGCCTCCACAGGGACTCGAATTGCTGGATCGTTTGGGCTGAAGCACGTTTAATGTCTGAGAGTTGGAAAAGTTTTTCGTTCATGGTCGTTGTTTGGATTCTTATGTCTCTGGTTTGTCAGAGGTTTGTGTTTTTTTCCTGGACTGCTTTGCGGCCAGGAGGAAAAGGGAGGTCAAAATCAGGAAAAATCCTGTCCTGATAGCCTGAAAGTATTTGGAATAAAAAGTTTGCCTTTGCGCAAGGTACAGGTTGCGAACGTGCAAAGTATGCGGCTTAAACCACCTGCTCCTGTCCAGGATGCGGCCTTTGCTGTCAATAACGGCTGAAATGCCGGTATTTGTGGCCCGAAGCATATATCGTCCCTGTTCTATGGACCTGAGCACCGCTTGATTCAGATGCTGCCAGGCCCCGGAAGACCGGCCGAACCAGGCGTCATTGCTTAAGTTTACCAGGATGTTGGCCCCATCTGCAACCCTTTGCTGCACTCGCCCGGGAAATATTATCTCATAGCAGATCAGGCCGCCCATGGCAAGGTCGGCATGGATCAGAGGTGAATTCTCATCTCCGGGCCGGAAATCTCCCACCCCGTGCACCAGCTTGTGGACAAAAGGCAAATACCGGCCAAAGGGGATGTATTCCCCAAAAGGAACCAGATGTTGCTTGCCGTAAACGTCTTGAATCCTCCCGGCTGAGTTGAGAAGATAAGCCTGATTGTGATAAATGGTATTCTGGTTGTCCTCGTCCCGGCTGTATCCCGGTGATCCGGTAAGCAGGGCAACATCCTGACTGCGACAGAATTCTTTCACTTGTTCGGTGAGATGCGAATCTTCCTGCACATAAAAGGGCAGGGCGGTTTCCGGCCAGATCAGAATGTCTGCCCCCTCTTTGGCTATGGCCCGGCGACTCATATCCAGGTAGCGATCCAGAGTGTGTTGCTGATATTCCGGATCCCATTTCAAGCTCTGGTCGATGTTGCCTTGAATCAATGCCGCTTTGATCTCATCCTCTTTTTCAGGAAGGGGATGCTGCATGTGCCAATATCCAAAAGCCAGGCATGCACATACAGCGGCAACAGCAGCAAGCCTGGGTGTTTTTCTTTCAAAACCAAGCAGGACGCACACAGCCACTGCTGCCAGAAATCCGGAAAGCCCGTGAGCACCGAGCAAAGCGCTTCCCTGCAGAATAAGAGGCCAGGGAGCAAGGGCCTGAGCTAAGCCCAGCCAGGGAAATCCAGTGAAAGCAATTTCCCGGGCATACTCCAGACAGGTCCAGGTGGTCCAGACCAAAAGGCAGAGCAAGGACCAGTGCATTCTGGGAGCAGCCCAGGCCAGGACGAGACAGAAAAGGCCTGCATACAGGCCCAGATATAAGCCAAGGAGAACCGGGCAGGGCAGAGCGGCAATCCAGGGCAGAGAACCGAAATCGTGTACCGGGATGCTCACCCAATACAAGGCAGCGGCATAGGCAGTGGAGGCGGCCAGCCAGCCGTGAACAAAAGCCCGGCCCAATGATCCTGCCTCAAAGGCCAGCCAGCTGAGAACAAGGGGCAGAACCAGGACCAGGCCGGGCATATGGAGAACGGGATTGGAGAATCCCAGCCAGGTACCGGCCAGGCAAATAAGGAGGGCCCAGAAGAAGCGGTTACTCATGCTCTGCTGATTGGGGGCCGGGATGTATGAGAACCCACTGGACTTGTTTGCTGTCTGCTTCTTTGATTTGAAAGGAATACTGACCAAAGGAGAAATGTTCTCCTGTCTGCGGCACCCGGCCAATCCGTTCGGTGAGATATCCGCTCACGGTTTCTACGTAATCCGACTCCAGGCTGATTCCCAGTTCTGAATTCAAATCATCAAGAGAAGTCCGGCCGGAGACCAGGCAGCTTTCATCCTCCAGAATCTGGATGTCTTCTGGCTTTGGACTGTCGTATTCATCTTCTATCTCGCCCACGATTTCTTCCAGAACATCCTCCAGGGTAATAAGTCCGGAAGTGCCTCCATATTCGTCAATGGCTATGGCCAAGTGTACCTTTTTATTTTGAAACTCCAGGAGCATATTCTTGGCATTCTTGGTTTCCGGAATAAAAAAAGGCGGTCGCATGAGTTCCGCGAGGCTGCGCTGTGCAGCCTCCGGATGCAGGAGGCTGGGCAGGAGGTCCTTGGCATGTATAATGCCCACTATATGGTCTTTGTTTCCCCTGTAGACCGGAATTCGGGAGTGTCCGCTGCTGATAATGACTTCAGCCACCTCGGCCAGGGTGACTTTTTCCTCTACACAATCAATATCGGTTCTGGGGACCATGATTTCCCGGACCTGGTAATTTCCAAGTCTGAGGATGTTTAAGAGCATTCCGGCAGTATCTGCACTGAGCTCATTGTCCAACCTGGCTTCGGTTATCACATTTTCGATCGGGCTTTCGCTTTTGCCACTAAAGAAGTTGCGGATCGAGGTCCATAATCCCCCTTCAGAAGTTTCGTCCACCCTTGTCCTCCTTGGTTTCGAAAGTGATTCAAACGATGAGATGTTGCACTGATCTGTATCTTAGAGGCAAGTGGTCTTTTTTGTCCAGCCCGGAAAGCAGGCTTTTCCATGAGGTACGTTCTCAAGAGAACCAGTCAGCCCTGGGCTGGAGCAAGAGCCAGCTGGGCCATGACCTTGGCGTCGTGGATGATGTTGTGAATAGAAGTATATTCATTCGGTTGGTGGGCATTGCCGGGCAAAGTGGCCCAGACTGCGGCTGGGAATCCATTGTGCCGGGCATAGGCAGCTACAGTCCCTCCGCCGATGCCGTGAGGATCTGCATGTACCCGGTATGTATCGGATATTGCTTTTTGCAGGTTGCGAACCAAGGAGCAATCGGGATCAGTATCAGAGGCCTGCTGCTGATGAACGACATCCACATCGATCTGATAACCTGTTTCCAGGGCCACAGTCCGGACCAGTTCCTGGATTTTGGTCAGGGTCGAGGACAAGGTATATTTGGGAAGGACACGGCAATCGTAATAAAACACATCCCGGCCGGGGATGGTGTTCACATTGGGCACATTGGCCTCGATTTTAGTAGCCTCAAAGGTTGAAAAAGAGGGGTCGAAAAGAGGGTTTTGGTGGTCAAATACCTTGTATAATTCCCGCAGCCTCAATATGCATTGAGCGGCACCGAGCAGGGAATTCTTGCCGGCTTGAGGTGTGGAGGCATGGCATTGCCGGCCGTGAACTGTGATCTTAAGCCACAAAAGGCCCTTTTCGGAGACTTCAATCATTGACGAGTCAGGCAGCCCGAAGTCAGGGACCAGAAACTGATCCTTTTCCTGAAATATTTCTTTGTGCTGGGCAAAGATATAATCCAGGCCATAGGCATTTCCGGTTTCCTCGTCTGCGACCAAAAGCAGGCCCAGATTCGTGGCCGGAGTGAGCCCGGTTTGCAGCATGGCCCTGGCCGCCAAAAGGGAGGCAACGAGACCGTGGTGGTTGTCCTCCACTCCCCGACCGAAGATTCGGTCTCCGTCCCGGTGCAGGACATATGGATCTGTATTCCAGAGCCCGGGATCGCCCGGCGGGACAACATCCATATG
>JBKHIL010000161.1:0-4799 GCA_046538645.1 Desulfovermiculus sp. | reverse complement strand
TCCGCCTGCCCCGGACTGAGATCCGGGGTCACCCCGGCGTAGGCCGGGGTCCAGCTCTTACATTTTCGTTTTCTACTTCAAAGGACTGGGCCCAAGCTTCTTCAAATCATCTTCCATACCGGAAAGAATCCCGGCCAGTTCATGTCCCATATTGGACGCCAGAGTGGCAAAGCGGAGGCGGCTCTTGTCCATCCCGGCATTTGTGAGCATATGCTGGACATTTTCCACCCGCCACCCGGCAAAGGTATTCCCGCGCACAGACTTGCAGTTGCCTGGATGACAGGTCAAAACCAGAACCCCGTCTGCACCCTTGAGAAATGCGGAAAAAAGGTAATCAAGATCGACTTTTCCGGCGCAGGGTACATGGACAGTCCGCAGACCGGCAGGCAGATTCAGTCCAAAGAGTCTGGCCATCTTTAAGGCCTCTAAAGATGAGTTCTCGCAGCAAAAGGCGACCAGACTCGGGATGTCACCTGTCTGGCTCAAGGACTGGTCCAGCTGGGACTTGATGCTGTCATCCTCAAAGGCCATGATCTGGATGGCGTCCTGGGGGCATTCGCTGGCGCAGATGCCGCAGGCTTGACAGGCAAGGGGGGAAATCACCGGCTTGTCTTCCCATGATATGGCCCCATGCGGGCAACATCTATAGCAGGTGAGACAGAAACAGCATTTTTCCTTGTCTACCACTGCCTTGGTCTCTGGTGCGAGCTTGGTTCCGTCCCCCAGGAACTTGTGAACCTCCAGGGCGGCGTTGGCTGCGTCGGTCCAGGATCCGGCCAGATCTGCCACATCGCGGCTCCCGCCAATGACAAAGATGCCTTCCCGGTTGGAGAGGGCCGGAAACCGATGGACATTATTCTCCTGCAGAAAATTCCAGGGACCGAGATCGATTTGCAGGAGATGAGCCAGCTTTGGCGCATCACCGGGTACATGCAGGCTCTCTTCCACCACAACCAAGTCGGGCTCCAAAGCCACTTCCTGCCCCAGGACAGGGTCCAGGGAAATCAGGTATGATCCATCAGGCTTGATCTCGGGCACTGCTGAGAGCTTGAAGTAAATGGCCCCGCTTTCCCGGTTGTCTCTGTACAGTCGTTCCAGCCCATGAGCGGCGACTTTGATGTTGTTTACATAGACATACGCCTGTCCTCCCCGCTCCTGAACGGCTTGGGCTCCCTGCATAACACGGCGCATGGCCACAGTATTTCCTTCCTGGCCGAGTCCGACCAGAAAAGCGATTTTTTTGCCCTGCCCAATGGAGTCTTCGGCCTGGTCACCCCGAGCAAGGGCCTCAAACTGGGATTGGCTGACAACCCGGCTGGAGGGGGTCAGGCCATAGGCCTCAAATAACGGCTCAGCCTGAATATCGGAAGCCACTACCACAGCACCGGCCTGACGCTCTACCACCTGAGAGCCCTGGAGCAGCTTCAGCCGGAAGTTGCCAGGCATGCCCTCAAAATGAAGCAAAGACGTCCCGGTCAAGCTCTCAATCCCCCTGCTGGAGGTGAGGTCCTTGATGCTGGCTTGAAACTCTTCTCCCTGTTTGGGGGCTGCGTGGGCCAGAAATTCCGCTTTTTGCCGGGCCTGCTCCAGGTCGGGTTCATTCTCAACAATGGTTACGGCATACCCCATTTCTGTGAGTTCCTGTGCCGCCCGCTGGCCGGACCACCCGCCGCCGAAGACAAAAACAGATGTATTCAGGTCGGTTTCTATCATCTTGCTTGCATTCTCAACTCTCATTTGGACACCCCCAGATACTTTGCAGCTTCTCGAACAGCCAGACCGGCATGGGCGATGGACTCGGAGATACTCTTTGGTCCGATAGTTGTTCCGGCCAAGAAGACTCCAGGCCTTTGAGTCGAGGTGGTATCCAGGGTGTTTTGGACTTCAAAAAAACCATCCTGGTTCAAATCAAGATTCAAAAGTTGAGCTAAAGCAGGGTTGTCCTGACCGGGCATAATGCCTACAGAGAGAACAACAAGATCGTGTTCATGAAAGGTCAAAGATCCGTCGTCATCACTCATGGTGCTTACCAATAGGTGATCGTTGTCTCCTGCATAAATGTCAACCGGTATGGTCCGAATGAACTCCAAATCCTGTTTGCACTGGTTATAAAAGAGAGGTGATTCCTTGCCGATATTTTGAATGTCCATATAATAGACACTGATTTTTGTTTCCGGGTCCTGGCTTTTCATTACCTCAGCCATACGCAGGGCATACGGGCAGCAGACGTGCGAGCACCACAGATTGCCGAGCTGTTCGTTGCGACTCCCCACGCACTGAATAAAGGCGACCTTTTGCGGGGGCGTCTGATCAGATGGGCGTACATAGTGCCCTGTCTCTTTTTTCAGTACTTCCATGTCCAGACCAGTGGCCACATTGGGCAACCGTCTGTAACCGTAGGTCGTTTTCAGCTCTGCATTAAAGGGGGCAAATCCAGAGGCCAGGATTACGCTGTCCGCGTTGAGGGTCTGGCGGCTGAATTCTTGATCAAGATTGAGTCCGCTGTGCCCCAAAGACTCCTTGAGTTCTGATATCTTGGCCGGATTTACAGCATAAAGGGGAATATGACTGGCAGAGGTTCCTTTGCGGATTCCGTCCGGGACGGGACAGGATGCATAGTTTTGGGCCAGGATGGATTGTTCTTCATCGCTGGCAAACAGAGGAGCCTGTTCAACCGTCAGGGTGTAGGGTGCGCCGCCGGAGATGTCCACAACCTGTGACCCGCGATGTACAATAATATTTGGATGCTCAAGCACGTATTTGAGGGTTTTTTCCACGGTGCAGGCATCACATTGCCGGCATTCATCCGTGGCCTTACAGTTGTAGGTAATAGCATGGCCGCCCAGGAAGGGCTCCTTTTCCACCAGATGAATGTTGAGATCATTATCGGCCAAATCACGTGCGGCTGTCAGGCCGGCTATGCCGCCGCCGATGACCATGACCGTTCGCCGTTCGCTGTTCAAGGTCCTGCTCCTTCATTTTTGAGTCTTGGTCCAGGCTAACGTTTTTCCACGCCGACTTTTTGTTCATATCCTGGCTGGACGACTGTCCTCGGTACCTGATTGCGCCATTCCTGGGCCGGGAAAATCGGCATGATATTGGCTACCCGGTTTTGCAGTTCCAGCCGTTCATAGATCAACTGCCAGGCACACGGTGTATCCGGGTTGACCTCACAATTGCCCTTGTTTGTTCCCCCGCACGGACCGTTAAAAAGCCCCTTGGAGCATGTTGTTACCGGGCAGATTCCGGCTGTATAGGCCAAGACACAGGTCCCGCATCCTCGGCAGCGCTCTTCGTACCAGCCGACATCCTGGTTGGCGCCCATAAATGTGGTGTCCACACCGGGGAAAACCGGTTTGTGCGGAAAACGTTCGGCCAAAAACTGAATGCCAACTCCACAGGCCATAGAAATTACGGCCTCATACTCATCGATCATAAGGTCAAGTTCAGCTAAAAACTCCCGGTCACATTGCCGTTCGACAGTTACAGCGCCAAGTTCGACAGGTGATTTATCAATTTTACGAGTCATGCTCAGCTCTGCATTCAAGCTGGCTACTTCCTTTTCTCCCCCGGCCAGACAGACTGCCACACACGTACCGCACCCTACAGTGAGTACCCGGGAGTAGTCCTGAACCGAGGTTTTGATTTCCTCCAAAGGCTTTCTCTGAGCAACAATCATAATTCCTCCTGTTTTGGAATGCTATTAATCAGCAGGGAAGAGTCCGTTCTTCTTGATGAGTTCAGACGAGCATACTGCTCAAGGGAGGCGGTGAGGGAGCCATTTCTCATGGCGACACAGCAGCCCGGCGGGTTTACTGTTTTAAAAAGGGGTGGACAAGGTGCATACGTCATCTTCAATCAGTTCCTGCAGGGTTATGGTGTTGAGCTTGGTGTAGATAATTTCAGTAAGTTCAGTCCAGATGCGATGTGTTTTACAATATTGCATGCGGGGGCAAGGGGTATCATTCATCCAGCAGTTGACCAGGTCCAGATCGCCTTCCAAAACCCGAACCACGTCACCTAGATAGATTTCATTCAGGGATTTGGTCAGCCGGTGTCCTCCATTTGGACCGCGCTTACCAGTGAGATATCCTTCACGCTTGAGAATTCTTGTTATTTTTTCAAGATATTTCAGCGAGATATCTTGTCGATGAGCGATTTCATGCAAGGAGACCGCTCTTCCTTGGCCGTGCATGGCAATGTCCATCAGGAGCCTGATGCCGTATCGGCTTCGGGTAGAGACTTTCATGCATTTTCCTTGTTGCTTACAGGCAATCAGGGCTTTAGGATCTGAGGAAAACTTTGCAAACCTGAAGAGGACGATGTCCTGCAAAATGGGTCCAAAATCGGGTACTTTGCTCCAAGGTTCTTTCGATGGCTTTAGATAGCACAAACCCCAACTTTCCTGCAAGCAAGTGGAGTACCCGACATAGCTGATTTTTTTGTATCCCTCCTTACAAAAAGAGACATCCCGGCATTTGATGAATACCGGGATGTCTCTTTTGCAAATGGTTTTATTCCTTTATTTTCCAGGAACCACGAAAAGCCTCTTTCCCTCAGGAAGCAGCCCCCTGATCCTGATTTTCAAGTTCTGCGATTCGTTTCTCCAGACTGGACAAGGTATCGCGCAGCGCTCGTGCTTCCTGCTGGAGCATGTTTTTTTCTTCCTGCGGACTTGCAGGCGGAAACGGCCCCGGGCCGTATCCATAGTTCGGGGCGTATGCCATGCCCCAGAACCGTCCGAAGCCAGGCCCCCGGCCCCGTCCAAAGCCGCGACCAAAGCCGCGGCCGCGACCAAA
>JBKHIL010000160.1:0-4805 GCA_046538645.1 Desulfovermiculus sp. | reverse complement strand
TCAATAAGAGCCGGGAAAGTGAAACATCCATGGAAGCTTTTGGAATATGACAGAGTTGAACCAAAGAAAAAACAGAGAATACTCATTCACCTGGCATGATTCCATACTGGGAATTAAGAACTCTGAATGGGACACTTTGGACCGGGCGCTGCCCACGCCTTTTCTCAGCTGGGAATGGCTGCGCCTGCTTGAGACGTCCGGATCAGTGCGGCCAGAAACCGGATGGCAACCGCGGCATCTGGCCGTATTCAGAGCCGACAGGCTGGTGGCTGCGGCCCCGCTGTTCATCAAGACGCACAGTGACGGAGAGTTTGTCTTCGACCGTTTTTTTGCACAAGTGGCCCAGAGTATGGATCTGGCATACTATCCCAAGCTGGTGGGGATGAGCCCGTTTACCCCGATCGGGGCTTACCAGTTCCTGGTGGATAAAGATGAAAACCAGGACCGCCTGATCCGGGTAGTACAGCAGGAGATCGGGCGGTTCTGCCAGGCAAACAGCTTGAGCGGATGCCATTATCATTTTGTGGATCCCGACTGGGGCAGGAAGCTGCAAGGTTTGGGGTTTCACGCCTGGACCCATCCTGGCTTTGCCTGGCAGAATAAGGGGTACGAGGGTTTTGAGGATTTCCTGGCCCGTTTTCGGTCCAACAGACGCAAGAGTATTAAAAAAGAACGCAAGAGCCTGGCCAGTCAAGGGATAACATGTAAGGCTTTAACGGGTGAAGACATCCGGGAAGAGCATCTCGCCTGGATGTATGATTTTTATGTGCATACCAACCAGAGATACTTTCCCTGGAGCTGTAAATATCTGACCCGGGACTTTTTCCTGGGCCTGGAGGATGATCTCAAGGATCATCTTTTACTCCTGGCTGCCTATAGGCGGGGACAAACGCAGCCTCTGGGCATGTCCATGCTCGTCTATAAGGGTGAACAGCTCTTTGGCCGGTACTGGGGCGGGGTGGATGGTGTCCCGTTTCTGCACTTTAATCTTTGCTATTATGAGCCGATACAATGGGCCATCCACAACCGAATGCAGCGTTTTGATCCCGGTATGGGGGGTGAGCACAAGCTGTATCGAGGGTTTGAACTCGTTCCCAATTACTCCCTGCACAGGATCTATGTCCCGGAGATGCAGCACGTGCTGGCGGTCTCTCTGCACGAGGTGAATACCATCCAGGAGAGACGTATAATGGAGTTAAACCGGGAAACGGCCATAAAATGAAATCCTGCGGCCTTTTACTGCCCCCAGGAAGCCAGGAGTTGCAGGAGATAGAGAACCAGGGCTGCGTATCCGCCGGCCAGGATATCATCCATCATAATTCCAAAGCCGGAGGGAAGCCAGGACTCCGAAGCCCCTACCGGCCACGGTTTCCAGATATCGAAGATCCGGAACAAGACAAACCCTGCTCCCAACTGCCAGCCGCCTGGATGAGAGAAGAAGCTGAAAACCAGCATTTGCCCGGCAAATTCGTCAATGACTACCGATCCCGGATCTTTGTAGCCCAGTATGTTTTCAGCTGACATGGCTGCCCAGGAACCCAAAAAAAACAACACCACGATGAGTATGACCCGCCACATAAAGGGCAAAGGAACAAGCAGCCAGGGAGCTAAAAGGACAGCAACCATTGATCCCCAGGTACCGGGAGCAAAGGGGATCCTGCCCACCGGGCCCAGCGTGGCCAGGTAAAAAAGCCACGGGTTTGCTTTGTCAAGAAGATGATTCACTCTCTTCCCTCCACTTGTTTCCTCAAACCATCCTGCTTGCCGGACCAGATACCTTGAAAAACATCTGTGCATGAAAAGGTCTTGAAAATCGCCTGCTGGTGGTGCCTCTGATTGTGCCTCAGGTTTGTTCAACAATCAAATCTGACAACTTCCACTCATTTTTTCGCAATTTCCTCTTGACTTTTTGGGTGATCAAGGTAAGCTTATAGTAACATTGTTTATACCTGTACGCATCTTAAGTAAACGGAGCATTATGTCCAGTCTGACCGTTTCAGATGTGACGCTTGCCTTTGGCGGTCTGCATGCCCTGTCTTCTGTCAGTATGGAACTCAAGCCGGGCCAGATTACCTCAATCATCGGGCCCAATGGGGCCGGAAAGACCTGCATTCTCAACTGCATCTCCGGCTTCTACCATCCCTCCAGCGGTGAAATCCACTATAAGGATCACCGGCTGACCAGACTTTCCCCCCACCAGGTTTCCAAGATAGGCATCTCCAGAGCCTTTCAGAATCTGGAATTGTTCCGGGGCTTGTCAGTTTTGGACAATCTCATGCTGGCCCGCCATAAGAATCTGCAATACAACCTGCTGCAGGCGTTTGTCTATTGGGGCAAAGCATCCCGCATGGAAGCCGAAAACCGCGAGCATGTGGAGAAGGTCATCGATTTTATGGAGCTGGAGTCCTACCGGCAGAAGGTGGTGGGCAGTTTAAGCTATGGGGTGCAGAAACGGGTGGAAGTAGCCCGGGCCCTGACCCTTTCTCCACAGATCATTTTGCTCGACGAGCCTATGGCGGGCATGAATGTGGAAGAAAAAGAAGACATGGTCCGGTTTATCTTTGATCTCAAAAATGAATGGGGCCTGACCGTGGTGCTTGTTGAACATGATCTGGGCGTGGTTATGGATATTTCAGATTATATCTATGTTCTGGATTTCGGCAAGATTATCGGTGACGGAAATGTGCAGCAGGTGGCATCAAATCCCAAGGTGATTGAGGCCTATATCGGGGAAGAGTAACCAGGTATGGAAAACAGAGATCACTTGCTTGAATACAGTATTCCTCAGCTCCTGAGATGGAGGGTCAGGACCAGCGGAAAACGAACCGCGCTGCGGGAGAAGGATTTCGGACGCTGGATCCCCTACAGCTGGGATCAGTATTACGAGCATACCCGCAAGTCCGGGCTGGGCCTTCAGGAGATAGGTTTCGGCAAGGACGACAAGATCGCTCTGATCTGCGATAACATTCCGGAAGTCCTGTTCGTATCCATCGGGGCTCAGACCCTGGGAGGGATTTCGGCCGGCATCTATCAGACCACTCTGCCTGACGAAATTGCTCAGATCCTGGAATACCTCGATGTGAGCATAGTCTTTTGTTCAGACCAGGAACAGGTGGATAAACTGGTCGAGGTCCGGGACAGGGTGCCGCGGGTCAAGAGGGTTATCTATGAAGATGACCGGGGCATGCGCGGGTACAAGACAGACCCCTGGTTTATGCATATCCAGGAGCTGTACGCCCTGGGAGATGCGGCTCACCAGCGGGATCCGGAGCTTTTCGAGAGCCTGGTCGATGCCGGGAGTCCGGATGATGTCTGCCATCTGTGCCTGACCTCAGGGACCACCGGTCTGCCCAAAGGGGCTATGATGACGCATCGCAACTACATCAATATGGGCCTTCAGCTGACTGAAGTCGATCCCCTGGAACAGACCGATGAGTACGTCTCCTTTCTTCCCTTTGCCTGGATCGGTGAGCAGATGAACTCCTTTGGAGTGGCCATGGCTACAGGAATAGCCATCAATTTTCCGGAATCCGTGGAGACGGCCATGGCGGATTTAAAAGAAATCGGTCCCCATTTTATGTTCGGCGCCCCACGGATCTATGAGACCGTTCGTTCCCAGATATGGCTAAAGATCGACGAATCTTATCGCTTAAACAAGCTGTGCTACTCCTATTTCATGAAGATTGGCGAACAGGCTGCTCATTACCGAATGACCGGTAAGAAAATGCCCTTCAAGCTGCGATTGCTTTCCAGTGTCGGGGACCTCATTATGTTTCGACCTCTGGTCAATCAGATTGGATTTCGCCGTTTACGTCGAGCCTATACCGGAGGGGCCGCTTTGGGGCCTGAGCTGTTCACATTTTATCAGGCTATTGGGGTCAACCTGAAGCAGATTTACGGCCAGACCGAGATCACCGGGATCGCCTATATGCATCGCGATGGTGATGTCCGCCCGGATACCGTGGGCAAGCCTCTGCCGAAAACTCAGTTTCGGATCTCTGAACAAGGAGAGATTCTCTCCCGGTCCGACTCAGTGACCAGGGGCTTTTACAAGCAACCGGAAAAAACAGAGGAGCTTTTAAAGGATGGCTGGCTCCATTCCGGAGATGCCGGATACATCGACGTAAACGGACATCTGGTGGTCATCGATCGGGTCTCGGATGTCATGCATACCAGACAAGGCGAGATGTTCAGTCCCATGTTTCTGGAAAACAGGCTCAAGTTCAGCCCGTATATCAAGGAAGCAGTCATCTTCGGCAATAATCAGGATTATGTAACTGCTTTAATTAATATTGATCCTATAGTTGTAGGTAAATGGGCAGAGGACCGGGGGATATCTTTTTCCACATACATGGATCTCTCCACCAAGCCGCAGGTAGCTGATCTGGTGTATCAGGAAGTACAGAAGATAAACAAAAATGCTGAAAAAGATCACTTCAAGATCCATCGCTTTGCCATTTTATATAAACTTTTGGATGTGGACGATGGAGAATTGACCAAGACAGGAAAAATCAGACGTAAATATGTAGGAGAAAAGTATGAGGAGCTCTATGAAGCCCTCTATGACGAGAGTGTGGAGGACAAAGAGGTTGAGGCCTTTTATCAATACCAGGATGGACAGACGTCAACAGTGAAAACCACCATTCGATTTTACACAATGGAAGAAGAAAAATGACCTATTTTCTCCAACTCGTGGTCAGCGGAATCGTGGTCGGCTCTATATACGCCCTGGCGGCAATCGGTTTTGTATTGATTTACAAGTCGTCCAGGGTACTCAATCTGGCCCATGGCCAGCTTATCGCCAT
>JBKHIL010000159.1:0-4849 GCA_046538645.1 Desulfovermiculus sp. | reverse complement strand
ATAAGTCGCTGTTATCCAGAGACAGAGCAAATCAACTAAAATTATTCAAAATGGAAAGCAGAACCAAAAAGCCCTGTCCACAGGTGTTTAACAACTCCACAAGCTGTTGTACATATTGTTAACCTGACAAGCTCGGAGGTAAGCAATGGATATCGTCATAGACACTTCTGTATTTAGAATTCAACCCCCTTTTGCGCCTGAATACCCGCTTGATAGGGATGTTTGACTGCCTGCATGGTGGTGACCAGATCGGCATGGTTTATGAGCTCCCGGGGAGCATCCCGGCCGGTGATGAGCACGTGCAGGTCCTCCGGCTTCCGGGACAGGGCATTGAGGACCTCCTGCACGCCGAGCATCTTCAAAGTCATTAAGTAAGTGAATTCATCCAGGACCAGCACGTGGTAGGTGCTGGAGTGCATGGCCTCCAGGGCAAACTCCCAGCCCTGTCTGGCCGTTTGGATATCTTTATCCATGTCCTCGGATTTCCAGGTAAATCCCCGGCCCATGACATGAAAATCAATCAGGTCCCCAAAGGTGTTCATGGCCTCCAGTTCCCCGTACTTCCAACTGCCTTTGATGAATTGAATAAAGCAGGTTCTCAACCCATGGCCGGCACTGCGCAAAGTCATCCCCAAAGCCGATGTCGTCTTGCCCTTCCCGTTTCCAGTAAAGACCATCACCAAGCCTTTTTTCATCGCTTTTATGTCCTCCATACGCCGTTTCTGTTTCCAGGTTTGCACATCGGCAACAGTCATGCCATTTATTGCGCAGATGCCAGGCGCTCATATTATATCACCGGCCGCATACAGTTTTTATGAGGCACCTACATTTTGTATCTATACATCAATGCTGTGCTGATTTTCTGGGCGCCGAGCCGACAACCAGGCCCATTTCATATCCCCGCATTTGCAGCATTCCAGCTTGAGTTCCCAGCGGGAGCGAAAGTGTTTGTACGCATCTTCTGAAAACCGCTGAATAAACTCCTCTTTCCTCTCTCGTATTCTGTGAATATTTTCCTCAAGGAGTTGGATAAGATACTCAGTTTGATCTTCAACCGTCACCTGCTCAAAGCCGGCCTGCCTTATATGATCGCCATATGTTTCCATTTCCAGAAGAGGATATCCGGATTCGTGGATATACTTTTCAAATTTGTCGCTTGCTCTGCCCTCTTTGCGGGCATAATCGGTGATCATTATTCTACCACCTGGGGCCAGCCATGTATAAAATTTCTGAAAGAGAAGGTCCTTTTCCGGAACATGCAGCAAAGTTTCCCGACTCCAGATAACATCAAAGGCATTCTCTCCCCATTGCACCTGATGAATATCCCCCTGATGAAAAGAGACATTGGCCATGCCGTTCTTTTCATGCCGCTCCTTGGCAATCTGTACAGTATCCTCTGTGAGATCGACCCCAGTGACCACCGCTCCGTATTCTTCGGCCATTACTCTGGCTGGTCCACCAAGGCCGCTTCCTACATCAAGGACTCGAATTCCTGGCTTCCAGTCCATTTGGTTGATGATGTTCCTGGTGGCCTGTGGTTCTCCATAGCCGAGGAAATTGGGTCCAAACATCCATTCATAGCAATATATGCCGGTTAAAGAATACTGATCGCTGTTTGCCATGTCCACCTTCCTTATGTTGTTCCTTATGTTGAAAGTATTGATTGCAAAAAAGGGTTCAGGAGCAGAACCCCAAGGAGGTAAGATCCTGCTCCTGGCTAGAGGGTTGGAGCGGATATGGAATGTAAAAAAAAAATCCCCGGATCGAACATCAGTTCGATCCGGGGATTTCCCTTTTTTATCCTCGGATACGACTTTGGTACCAGCTTCTACCACGGAAGCCGATATCCTTACGTTCACCTAGGCAGGTCTTCTGACTTCCGGATCGTCCTACTTGCGCGGTTGAGTGCGATGTAATCGCCCTGCCAGAGGCAGGATTCAACCGGGCTTGCCGCGCCTTCCCCTAGGAAAAAGATCCAAGAGTGGCATCCTGCGGCTTTCGTCCCCGGTCACAGCGGCGGGCCCGTCCCTGATTTGCACAGGGTTCCCTTTTCAGTCTCCACAACCTGGAGACACCTAAGTGAATTTCGACTGACTCTACATGACCTCAGGATAATGTCAAGCAATCAGTAATCACAAAACAAACCCTACCCGATACCAATGATGACCCAGAATGTTAGCGGTGTTTCATTACTGGCCGGCCAAATGATGCACAGTTTTTCATTTCAAAAGGTATATTTTGGGATGGCCAGATGCAAGGCGATAAAACTTAATTTTTACGACAGACTTGACCTTCCCTTTCGGACCCGTTAATGTTCCATGCACTTTGTGTTCAGGTGTCCATGGTGTTTTGGCGGCCAAAACACAGGACGTAAAAGGGAACCCTGTCTGAATCAGGGACGGACCCACCGCTGTAGCCGGGGACAAAAGCCGCATACGGCCACTGTCCGGCACTCAATTGTCGCAACCAGACTTGGTCTCCTCAAGAAAGACAATTGACAATTGCGTGCCGGATGGGAAGGCGCGGTGAGTCCGGCACTCACTTGAGTTCTGATCGTTGCTTATTACCAGGTTGTCAGATAATGAATTAACTGGTTTTAATGGCGACAAATCATGCATGAAGTGAGTGCCGGGCAAGTAGGACGATCCGGGAGTCAGAAGACCTGCCTGAACATACGCGCCGGCCCTCCGGGGGACCGGATCCGGCGCACCACCGCTCCTGCGGATAAGATGGGAATCCCTGGAAGCTGTCATTTGCTTTCAGGGATTTTTTTTCAGATTTGTGAGAGATCCCGCCATGGCGGGACTCGCATGATCAATCAGGCAAATTCTCTTTTTGCCCGCTTTGGGGCAAAAATATTTCAGATTTGCCGGAGGCAAAGCTGAACATTTATGTCCATACCCCGACCCGGTATTTCCCTGCCCCTTCTTTTCCTGGGGCTTTTGAGCCTTGTTCTGGCTTCGGCCTGTCTGGGATCCATGCCCATTCCAGTTCAGGATATACTGGGTATCCTGGCCTCACCCCCTTGGGCGAATGGTGCAGACCAATCCGGCCAGGCCGAGGTACAAAACGTCATCGTCTGGGATGTGCGTCTGCCCCGCATTCTCACCGCTGCCGCTGTCGGGGCCGGGCTGGCTGCTTCCGGAGCCGTGTTTCAAGGCATTCTGCTCAACCCCCTGGCCGAGCCCTACACCCTGGGCGTATCCGCCGGAGCAGCCTTCGGCGCCTCCCTGGTCCTCCTGTTCGGCCTTGATTTTCTCGGGTTTTGGTCTTTGCCCCTTATGGCCTTTGCCGGGGCAGGACTGACCATGATCCTGGTCCTGCTGCTTTCTTCGACAGCCGGAGGCTTTTCCTCCACCAACCTCATTCTCTCCGGGGTCATCGTCACCTCCATCCTCTCTGCCGGGATGAGCTTTCTCAAGTACCTGGCCCAGGAAGACGTAGCTGTGATCATCTTCTGGCTTTTGGGCAGCTTTGCCTCCAGCACCTGGTCTGAACTCTGGCTGGTATGTGCCTTTCTCGGCCTTACCTTCATCCTGTTCATGTGTGCGGCCAGGGATTTAAACCTCCTGTGTCTGGGCAGCCGGGTGGCCCGATCCATGGGTGTTAATTCCTCCAGGACCAGACTGTTCCTCCTTTTGGCTGCTTCGTTTTTGGCGGCAGTCTGTGTTTCGGTCTCTGGAATCATCGGCTTTGTCGGTCTGGTTGTCCCGCACATGATGCGTTTTCTGACCGGCCCGGACCATCGCCTCCTTCTGCCGGCCTCACTTTTGGCCGGGGCCCTGCTCCTTCTGGCTGCAGACACCATCACCCGGTCCCTGCTGCCCCAGGAGGTGCCCATTGGCGTGTTGACCGCCCTGCTGGGCGGGCCGTTCTTTTTCGTCATCTTCCGCAGCCGAAGAATGCAAGTGCAATGAAGGTAAACGAATTGCAAACAGCAGCGATGAATTCCCCAGGCCACGTCCGTGCAGAGGCAGATGCATGCGGCAAAGACCCTTATGTATCTGAGTCTATGCACCCGGCTCTCTTTCAGCTGGACCGGGTCGGTTTCGCCTACCCCCAGCAGCCGGTTCTTGAAGATATCAGCCTGAGCCTTGAACCCGGCTGCCTCTATGGGCTGCTGGGTCCCAATGGAAGCGGCAAGACCACCCTGCTCGATCTCCTGTTCGGGCATAAACGGCCCACGCAAGGCAGTATCTTTTTTCAAGGCCGGGACATTCGGCATTTCACCCAGCGGGTGCTGGCCCGGCACATGGCCCTGGTGCCTCAGAGCGAGCAGATAAATTTTCCTTTTTCAGTCCAGGAAGTTGTGGCCATGGGCCGCTATCCGCATCTGTCCAGGTTTGAGCCCCTGTCTGCACAGGACCATAACCTGGTGCAGGAAGTTCTGGATCAGGCCGGCATCTGGCATCTGCGCTCCAGATCGGTGACCACCTTAAGCGGCGGAGAAAAACAGCGGGTCATTTTCGCCCGGGCCCTGGCTCAGGACACCCCGGTCTTGCTCCTGGATGAGGCCACCTCCAATCTGGACATCAAGCATGGCCTGCACCTCATGCGCCTGACCCGGGATTTGGTTCACACTCAGGGCACAACCGTGGTGGCTGTTTTTCAGGACCTCAATCTGGCCGCAGCCTTTTGTCACCGCCTCATTTTCCTTCGCCAGGGGAAGGTACACACCTGGGGCCGGACAGCTGAGGTCTTGACCTCCCAAACCCTGGACGAAGTCTTTGAGGTCCAGACCGAGGTCCGCTTTGACCCAAGCGCTCAATGCACGCATGTGATTATGAGGCCGAACTAACGCGCATGCCCTGGAGGGCACAACCAAGCATGAAAAAGCTCAAAGTTCAAA
>JBKHIL010000158.1:0-4850 GCA_046538645.1 Desulfovermiculus sp. | reverse complement strand
TGAGATAAGACCCAGTCTGCAGACCCGTCACCCCAGCTCATGCACCTGCCCCAGATCAAGTTCCCGGACCGCGTCCGCCACCTGGCGGTGATGGGAGAACACAAGGACCTGGTTCTTCTCCCCCAGCCGGGCCATGGCCTGCAAAGCCGCCCGGGCCCGCTCCTCATCAAAGTTGACCAGGATATCGTCCACAATAAAAGGCATGGACTCGCTTTTCTCCAGGCGGTACTCCAGAGAGGCCAGGCGCAGGGCCAGATAGAGCTGATCCCTGGTCCCGTCACTCATGCCCTGGACCTGAACCCGGTCTGCATCGCCCCGCAGACCGACTATGACCTGTTCCCCCCGATCGTCCACGTCGGTGCGCAGACTGGAGAAGGAGCCCAGGGTCAGCTCCCGGAAATACTGCCCGGCCAGGGCCAGAACCGGATCCTGATTCTCGGTCCGGTAGCGCTCAATGGCCTCCTCCAGAACCAGAGACGCCAGACGCAGGCGGGTAAAACGCTCGGCCTGCCGACGGATAGTAGCCAGTTCCTGCTGGGCCTCTTCCGCCTTTTGGGCTGCCTGATCACTGCCGTCCATACATGCAAACTCATGACGGACTTGGCCGAATGTTTTATTCTGCTCCTCAAGCTGCTCTTCGAGGTCCTGCAACTCCTCTTTGATCTCCTGCATTGCAACCTGGAGGGAATCGGGATCAACGGCATCAACTTCTTCCATTAACTTCTCCAAGCTGTGCCCGGGCGCTATCTCCTGCAAATTGGCCTTTTCAGTGTGCACGATGTTTTGCAGTTCCTTGTGCCGCAGCCATTTTCGCTCCACTGCTTCCAGGCTATTGAAGTCCTCACACCCGGCCAGGACACTCAGTTCCTGCAACTGGGCAAGGGCATGGCTTTTATCATTTGCAGCCTCCTGCATTTCCCGCTCTGTGCTCTCAATACTCTCCTGGCAGTTATCAAGGGTGGTTTTGTTGGCCTGATGCGTTTTCAGCAGCCCGTTTAAACTCTCCACCGCCTGATCCAGAGGCAGGGCAGTCAATTCCGGAGCCACCCGCTGCAAGAGTGCATGAACCTCGTGGTCTAAATCCTCCCCATCCTGATCTATACCCTGAATCCGCTGTGCATACCCGGCCGCCTTTTGCATGTGCTGCAGGCAGGTATCCAGGTGGTCAAAAAAATCTGCCACTCCCTCTGGAGTTTCCGCTGCCGGCAGTCCCAGCCTGGCTAAGCAGGCCTGCCACTGCTCCTGCCAGGCCGTGAGGTCCTGCTCTGCCCGGGCGGACCGCTTGCGGGCCTGCTCCAGTTCCTTTTCCAGCCCGCGGATGGACTTGAGCAGCGATCTGCGCTCATGGGCTGCGCGCTCAACTTCCTCTCGAATCTTTTGGGCGGTTTTCACAACAGGAGCCAGGGTTTGCCCGGCCGGGGGGATACTTTGGAAATCCTTCAGGGCCTTTTCCAGGGTCCGGCGGGCGGTTGCCCTTTTTTCTTCCAATTCGGCAGTTACAGCCCGATTCTCCACAATCTGCCGGGCTGTAACCCGCCATTGGCTGATTCTGCCCTGCCACTCAGACATGACTTCCGGGACGTCCGGTTCAATCCCGCTTGCAGCCCAGGCCTGACGCCATTTAGCTTTGAGATCATCCCACTTTGCTCTCAGACTGGATTCGGCCTGCAAAAGCTCGCCCCATTGTCCCTGAATCTGCTCCAGCTCAGCTTCCAGCCTGGCCTGTTCATGAACCCTGGAACTCTCCCAGCGCAGGCGGTCGGCGATATGATCCGCGGCCTGCACAGCCTGCTCATAGGCCTGGTCCACGCAGAGATCCGGGGCATATTCTCCGGCTTCGGCCTCAATATCCTCACCCTGCAGCCAGGCGCGGCGAATAAGGGACCAGCCCTTCTCCCGCCGGTCCCTCTGAACCTTGAGATCATTTTCAGATGGGACCTCACCGGCCAGCTTGTGGGTCTGCATCTGTTTGTGCACTTCGTTCCAGGATTCCTCCAGATCTGTCTTTCTGGAGGCCAGATCCTTTTCTTCCTGCTCCAGAGAAGCCCACTTCGCTTTGAACTGTCGAACCGCTGCTTCCAAAGGCAGGGGGAGATTGAGCAGGTCCTCCGGGCTGCCCTGCCAGAATCCCAGCTGGCTCAGGCCTGAAGAAAAGGACTTTGCGTCTCTGGCTGCCTGGGCTGCCTGTTTTTCCAGGGCAGAGTCCACATCTCCGAGCCGAGAGGCCTCATCAATGGCCTGGACCAGTCCGGCATGCTCCCGATCCGGAGGAAGGGCATCCAATTCCTCTTTTCTGGCCTTGAGCTCCTCCTCCCTGGACCTTACGGCCTGGCTGCTGTCCCGGGCCTCCTTGTTCAGAACATCCAGCTTGCGGCCATGGGCCAAAATTTCCCGGCGCAGGGCAAAGAGTTCTCGCAGCACCTGTTCCTGATCCGGTTCCAGGTCCGGGAGTATCCTGCGCAAAATGGCGGCCGCAGCAGCCTCTTCCTGCATTCGGGCCTCTTGCAGACCGCGACGGTCGGACTGACCTTTGCGGTACGCTCCCAGGCGCTGATGCAGATCAGAAATGGTATCGGCCTGGTTGAGCAGCTCTGTATTGAGTTCAATGCTCTCTTCTTTGGCCCTGGCCCTGGCCAAACGCTCAGCGGCCAGAGAAAGCGTCTTTTTCGCCTGGCGCAGCAATTCCTGATTCTCCTGCCTCCGCTGGGCAAAATCATCCGGAAGCCTGGGAACCCGGCCCAGAGTTTCCAGTTCAGCCCAAGCCTGCCGCAAGCGGGCCAGGGGCCGCATTGCCTGATGCAGACGGTGCAGGCGCTGTTCCTCTTCCAGAAGCTTATTTTTTCTTTTTTTTATTTTATCTAATTCCTCTTTTGCCTCCCGCAGGGCTCTTTCCTTCTCCTTCCAGGCATGGCTGGACAGAGCGGCCTGGTTGATTTCCTTCTTCAGCTCTTTGTAATGCTTCAAGGCAGCATTGAGCTCAGGCTTCGTGCCCTGGGGCTTGAAGATTTCTTTGCTTTCCTCTTTGAGTTCGGTCAAAACCCGCTCTACCGAGGCGATGCCGGTTCCGGCCGAAAAAAGGGTGCTCCCGGCACTGCCCTTTTCCTCTAAAATCGCGGTCCCGCCCTGGACCAGACCATGATGATCCAGGCCGAACAAGGCCTCAAAGGTCTCCCGGTTCAAGCCCTGCAGCCAGGCCTGAACCCGCCCCTCATCCAGGACATTCCCCGAGGCGTCCAGCACACTGCCCTTGCGTTTCTTGCGCCGGATAAATCTCAGCTCATCCCCCCTGCTGTGGGCCAGGGTCCCGGAAACGCGCAACCGCTCATTGGGATGGAGGAAATTGTCCCCGGTCCGTTCCGGAAACCCGAACAGCCAGGCCTTCAAGGCCCGCAATGTACTGCTCTTGCCCGATTCATTGGGGCCATAGACCACATGCAGGCCGGGAGAAGATACACCAAAATCAAGACGCGCATCTGTAAACGGTCCAAAGGCATGCAAATACAGATCCTTGATAATCATGAGCCACTCCCCTGGCGCAACAGTCGACTGAGCAGCAAGTCTTTGACTTCTTCCTGGATATGCTCCATCACCGCTTTGTCGCTGAGATCAAATGCTTCCGGGCCGCTTTTGAGTTCCGGGGGCAATCTGGAGAGCATATCCTCCAGTTCCGGAAGCTGCCCGGTGCAGGATGAAGAATGGCAGAGCTCCTTTATGGTTTGCAACAGACCATGCAGCGGAGATTCCGGATCAATGTATTCTCCGGAATCGATCTCCGGCTCAGTGCTCATCCGGACCTTCTCCACCCACACATCTCCCAGCCCGGCCGCCCGGGTTCGGCATTCCTCCTCTATCTGCTGTTTCTGGTCATGCAGCCAGGTGTGCATCGGTGTCTGCCCCCCAAGGATCAGGCGAACTGCAACCGGACGGCCATCACCTGCATCCTGCGCAGACTCCAGGGCCTGACGTACGGCGGTCCAGACCTGCTCCTGGTTTTCACATCCATTCAGGTCGACCCTGCCCAGATGCCAGCGCAGGACATCCAGGTCCCGGTGCTGTACCTCCTCTACCTGCCCCTCCCGGACCCGGACCACTGTGCAGCCCTTGGGACCCTGCTCCCGGATATGCCGGCCCTGGATAGCTCCGGGGAACACAATCCAGGGTTCCTGAGTCACAATTTCGCGTTGATGGACATGGCCCAGGGCCCAATAGTCATACCCTTTGGAGGCCAGGATATCCGTACTGGTCGGGGCATAAGGCTCATGCCCGGGACGCCCGGTCAGTGAGGTGTGCAAGAGGCCGATATGAAACATATGGGGCTCAGCCAGGGGAAATTCCGCGGCCAGGTCCCCGCGCTCGTCCCGCCGGGAATACCCCTGCCCGCAGATGACCGTTTCAAAATCCGGCAGATGAATAGGTTCAGGCCTCTTTGTACTCACCACATGCACATTGTCAGGCAGACTCATGTTCTTGCCGATAGTGCTCATTGCATCGTGATTTCCACTGGCCATAAAGACCCGTATCCCGGCCTCCCGCAGCCGGCCCATGCGCTGGGCAAAGAACAAGGCGGTGTTGTAGTCCTTCCATGGTCCATCGAATACGTCCCCGGCCAGAAGGACAAAGGCCGCCTGCTCGGAGAGGGCCAGGTCCACAAGGTTGTCCAGGGCCCGGCGGGTGGCCCCCCTGATCTGCTCCACCGGAGCGTCCGGGTAGGTCTCCAGCCCGGTCAAGGGGCTGTCCAGATGCAGGTCTGCAGCGTGGATGAAGGTAAATGAAGACATAAGGGATTTTGGTTATCGGTTATCGGTTATCGGTCCCCGGGAGAATAAGTGAATATAAGGCGCAGTTCAAGG
>JBKHIL010000157.1:0-4852 GCA_046538645.1 Desulfovermiculus sp. | reverse complement strand
CCGCATGGTTTTCAGGCCACTGAGCCCGGGTATCCGGCCTTTGACTTTGTCCCGGCTGAGAATCTGGCGGCCGAGTCCAGCCCCAGTGGAAAAAAGCTGCGTCATTCCATTGTGGCCAAGGAACAGATTTTGATGTGGGACCCGGATATCTTGTTTTTGGATTTGGCTACCCTGCAACTGAGCGGAGAGGCCGGAGGATTGCATGAACTCAGGCATGATCCTGGATACCAGGCCCTTTCCGCAGTGAAAAAGGACCGGGTGTATGCCTTGCTGCCGTACAATTTGTACGCCACGAATTTCGGATCAGTTCTGGCCAATGCCTATTATATAGGATCTGTCCTCTATCCTGAGCGTTTCCAGGATGTCGATGTTCAGGACAAGGCGGATGAGATCTTTTCTTTTCTGGTTGGGGCTCCGGTATTTACGCACCTGGACCAGGAGCTTGAAGGCAAGGTTTTTGATCCGGTCCGGGTAGATTAGATATGCATTTTGACGATGGGGAGATTCCCCGGGAATATACGCGGTATATCGGCCGGAAGGTCCTGTTTATCCTTCTTTTGGCCCTGGCCCTGGGAGCGAGTCTGATCCTGGCCGTATCCCTGGGATCAGCACTTATTCCCTTGACCGACGTGGTGCGGGCCTTATTGCGCATATCCACTGAGCAGCGCTTTGAGATTATTGTCTGGAACATCCGCTTGCCCCAGGCTTTGACCGCGATTGTGGCCGGAGCCGGTCTGTCTATAGCCGGGGCAGCCATGCAGTGTATTTTGCGCAATCCCCTGGGATCGCCTTTTACATTGGGCATTTCTCATGCTGCGGCCTTTGGAGCGGCTTTGTCCGTGATGCTTATTGGATCAGGGATATCTTTTGGAGATGGTGATGCCGGGCATACGGCCAATCCGTACTTGACCACCAGCGCTGCCTTTGTGTTCAGTCTGGCTGCGGCCGGAGTGATCATCGGCATTTCCAGGATACGCGGGGCCACACCTGAGGTCATGGTCCTGACCGGAGTGGCCCTGGGGGCCCTGTTTACTGCCGGGACCATGTTTCTGCAATTTTTTGCCGATGATCAAGAGCTGGCGGCCATGGTCTTCTGGACCTTTGGAGACACGAGCCGGGCGGATTGGGGGGAACTGGCCATTCTGGCCGGGATTTGTGCCATTTCCTTCGTGTTTTTTGTGATCCAGGCCTGGAGCTACAATGCCATTGATGCCGGAGACGAAACAGCCAAAGGTCTGGGGGTCAGGGTTGAACGGGTCCGCATGGTCGGAATGCTTGTGGCTTCCCTGGTCACGGCCGTGATCATCGCCTTTTTAGGCATTATTGGCTTTGTGGGCCTGGTGGTACCGCATATGGTCAGGCGATTGATCGGCAGTGACCACCGCTTTTTGCTCCCTGCATCCATCCTCGGCGGCGGCTTGCTTTTACTCTTATCCGATACTGTGGCCAGATTGCTTATTGCCCCGCATGTGCTCCCGGTTTCGGTACTGACAGCCTTTCTGGGGGCCCCGGTGTTTATAGTATTGATTCTTCGAGGGAGAAGGTGATGATATTACAGGTTCAAGGAGTTCGTTTCTCCTACAACAGTCATCCAGTATTGCGAAAAGTGAGCTTTGATGTCCATCCTGGAGAGCTGGTGGCCGTATTAGGGCCCAATGGAGTGGGCAAGACCACTTTGCTCAAGTGTTTAAACGGGATCATGCGTCCAAAGGATGGCGCGGTCATGCTTCAGGAGCAGGATGTTTATAAGCTGTCTCCCCTGCAGGTGGCCAAGAACATCGGGTATGTAGCCCAAAAGAGCGAAGCCTGCAGGCTGACTGTGTTTGACGCAGTACTCATGGGCCGCAAACCCTATGTCCGCTGGTCTGTTTCTGGTTATGATTTAAGTATGGTCAATGCGGCTTTGAAGCGTTTGGACCTGGACGGGCTGTCCCTGCGTTTTATAGATCAGCTCAGCGGGGGGGAATTGCAGAAGGTAGCCCTGGCCCGGGCTCTGGTCCAAGAGCCAAGTCTTTTGCTCCTGGACGAACCGACAAGCTCCCTGGATTTGAAAAATCAGATGGAGATCCTGGGCATTATCCGCCGGGTGGTCAGTGAACACAGGGTGGCTGCGGTCATGACCATGCACGACCTCAACTCTGCTCTGCGTTTTGCAGACAGTGCCCTGCTGCTCAAGAATGGGGCCATATATTTCGCTGGTCCTGTCAGCGAGGTCAGCGGGGAGATGGTGGAATCTGTGTACGGGCTCGCGGTGGAGATACATACCCTCAACGGCCATCCCCTGGTTGTGCCCAAGGCCGCATAAGAACTCAAGCTGGAGGAACATTTCGGGCCCATTAGCTTTTTGGGTCCGGGCGCAAATAGACGACAGGGATGGAATCCGCATCACTCCCAGATAAAAGGTAGGCCTGTATGGTTCCGTCCAGGCGCAGGTAGCCATGAAATCCAATCGGTCCTACCTGTCTAAATAAAGCAGCTTCCTCTGTAGAGAGTGCCCGTATGGGACCTTGGCGCAAGTCCTGAAACCAGCTCAACACGCCGTGTTCATCATGCCGGGAAAATGCCGGCGGGAAAAAACGATTCCCGGCCTGAAGCAGTGGACGTTTTCTCTGCTCAATGTCCTCTATTTCCTGGAGATCATGTTCGTCGGCTGCACTCAGCTCTCGTCCCCACTTGATTTTATTGATAAGAGACAATAAGCGATACAGCTCATTTCCACGCAGGATGACGCGAGGTCCGGACCCGGATGTCTCCTTCTTGCCTTCCAGCCTGGATTTGAGGTCAAGGACACGGCCTTTGCATGTACTCATCTGTTCCTCTGTTCAGCTTTGACTGAGGCAAATCTGAAATATTTTTTTGCTCCAAAGCGGGCAAAAAAATAATTTTTCAGGTTAATATTTCTGGTATGAAACTTCAGGAACTTGATTCATACGAGCTGTCCACCAGGCTGTCCATGCGCTGTTTGAGATGCATGAGCAGGGCCAGGCCTGCCTGCATGGGGTCTTGTTGGGACAGGATTTCCGAGAGCACTTCTTCCTGCTGGCTCTGGTTCTCAGGTTCAAGCAGGGAGAGCACGAGACTCGGTTTATCCTGGATCATGTACACAATCTCCCGAAAGGAGTGATCAAAATCAGGATCAACATCTTTTCGTTTGGATTCCAGGGTCCAGAGCATGAGCTCCGGAGCTCCGATGGTGGCGGGGGTCACCTCCTGTCCGGCTTTCTGCAAAAGATTGCGGCAATGAAGGTGCAGGGGCCGCTTTCTGACTTTGGCCAGCTGACGCAGGGAAATACTTGATGCGTGCATATATACTCCAGGCAAGGCAGCCCGCGCGGAGCGCGGGCGTATTCTCGGCAGTCAGGGCCAGGACTTAATCGTCAAAATCTCCGGCCGGGCCTTTGTCTGCACTGAGGGTCTTGGCCCGCTGGATGATTTTCTCCCTGGTCCAGTCCTTGGGATCTTCAATCCGTTCCGCCTTGGGACCGGGATCAGGTGAATTGGCCTGGAGGATATCTTCAATGACCAGTGGAGCCGTGTCCTCGGAGTTGAACACATCCCGAATCAGCCAGGCCGAAAATTCGGCCACAGCCGTGATCATGCGGTCCCTTATCTCCCTGGGCTGGCCGAGAAGCTTGTTTTCAAATGGCAGGTTGAGCTTTTTGCAGTCTCCCCCTTTGAGTCCTTTTTCCGCGGCATAGGCGCTCATTTCCTGCCACAGTTCGTCACTCATGCCCTGGCCCGGCACCTTGATGAAATTGCCCTGTTCATCCAGGAGGGCATTACCGTAGTCGTTCACCTTGACTCCCCAGGAGATCATTTGCAGGGCAGTCGCCACGTTGGCCTTGGTCGTCCGGGTCTTTTCCGCGATTTCCCGCAGATGCTGGGAACTGTTTCCAGAGGTCCCGTGCTGAGCGCCCGATACCTTGTAGGGGAGCAGGGCCTGATGGATTTTCTGGGTCAAGGCGACATCAATATCATCTCCAGTGGCTTCCAGGCCATGGGTAGAACCGTTATTCAGGGCGATCCAGTCCGGAAAGATGTCGTGGGCATTGAGGCCGCGGATGAGAAACAGGGCCTCTTCCGGTGTGGACAGCCCGGCCTTGCCCTTGATTTCGCCTACCTCTGTCTCCATTCCAGCCCAGCCGGGAACCAAGGGGGTGAGCTCGATGCTGGCCAGGAGGTTCTGATCATCAGGCAGATGGGAGGCGTCTATGGCAATGGACGTAATACCGGACTCAAAGAGAGTAGGGATTTCAATCTTGGCCGCTTCTATGTCGGCCTGCTTTTTAATTCCGTAATGGTCGGCATGAACCGCCACAGGGATTGTTATTCCCAGCTCATTGCAGGCTGCATCCACCTGGCGGGCAATATTCCACAGGCTGACCGGGCAATAGGCATTGGCCCCACCCTCGCTTTTGGCTATCTCAATTATCAATGCGGCATTGGTCCGTTGGGCCCCAAGAAGGGCCCCTTTGAGCACGAATGAGCTTCTGGCATTGGCGGCCAGGCAAATGGCCTGTCCCTTGCGCAGCATGGCCCGATCCATATATTTGCCGCTGACCAGCAAGGCCTTGGAGTTGGGAAAGAGTGATTTTACATTGGGCGGTCGCCCAACCTGCAGGCACTGCTCAAAATCGGCCGTATAGGTATGCGTGGATGACATAATAACCTCCAAAATATTACAAGATTGCCTGTGAAGCTTGAGTTACTCATTTTTTTAACATACCTGAAAGCCGCCTCTTCGTCCAGATTGGGAGTGCCAGCTTTCAGGATCATTTTGTTCTCAGGTGTAAGGAGCCTCGTATGAAACAAGATTTTGCTTTTTCCGTCACCCCGGCGTACGTCATCCCGG
>JBKHIL010000156.1:0-4879 GCA_046538645.1 Desulfovermiculus sp. | reverse complement strand
TATGACATGTGATTGCCAAGGCATCCGGTCATGTCAGGCTGAGAATGGGAATGATGGGCTCAAAATTTTGCCATGGAGGAGTCCGATGCGGCTTGAAAGCCTTTTACTACAAGAACTCTCTTAAAAGAGACCATCATACAGGAGATAGAATGGCTCAAAAAGAAAAGTACCTTACTCTCTTGACTGTTGTGTTATGGAGTGCTGCAATTATTTTTCTGCAATCTTGTCAGCGGGATGGCAAATCTGCAGAAATAGATCCGGAAGAAATCATCGGACAGATCGAATTGCCAGGCCAAGAGCACACCGGGCAGGAAGCCCGGGGACAGGACCAGAAAAATACAGAATCAGACCGGCCGCCCATCCCGGATAAAATTGACACAAAACTGCCGGACTTTTCAAAATATAAAGATGTAGAAAAGAAAAAGAAGGCTTTTTTTAACTTTCTGCGGCCGATTGTGCGCAAGGAAAACCAGAGAGTTCTGCGGGAGCGGGCCTATGTGCTTTTGCAATGGCAGCACTTCCGGCAGTATAAAGAGCTGCCTGAAGAGGACATTTATAAGCTCAAAGACCTTGCCGAAAAATATCGTGTGGAGTACGAGTACAAAGAGGGAAAGGATTTTTTCAAAGACATGCTCATGCATATAGACAAGATACCTGTATCACTTGCTTTGATCCAGGCGGCAAAGGAATCGGGCTGGGGAACATCGTACTTTGCCCGCAAAGCCAATAACTTGTTCGGGCAGTGGTGTTTTGAGCAGGGTTGCGGCATTGTTCCCCGCAGTCGGCCTCAAGGAGCAAGCTATGAGCTCAGGGCCTTTGACGATGTCTCTGATTCGGTCCGCGTCTATATCCAAAACCTGAACTCTCATCCAGCGTATGACAAGCTCCGTCAGAAACGCTATAGCATGCGCCTGGCAGGAGAAGAGCCCGATGCTCAGCTCATGGCCGATGGACTTGAAGACTATTCTGAAATGGGCATGCAATACGTGGAGACTGTCCAGCAGATGATCAGGGGAAATAAAAAGTTCATGGGCCTGCACGAACAGGATATCGTATCCTGACCGGCACCTCTGTCAAGGGATATATCCATAGATATCAAAGACATAAATGGCAGGAGGATTTGAAGGGATGAAAGCATCGGGCCATTTTTTGAGCTGTATTCTTGTTTGCGCAATGATGCTCATATGCCTGGCCGGAAGTGCTGCTGCGGACAAAAAAACCGCCCGGATCGGTTATGTTCAATGGTCCTGCGCAACCGCGGCTTCCAACGTGGTCAAGGCAGTATTGCAGGAAAAAATGGGGTATGAGTGCAAGCTGGTACCAATGACAGCCCAGGCCATCTGGCTCGCCACTGCCAGCCAGGACATAGACGGTTTTGTCTGCGCCTGGCTGCCCAGTCTTCATCAGCATCTTTACGCTAAAACCGGATACAATGTCCGCGATCTGGGGCCAAACCTGACTGGAACAAAAGTCGGCCTCGTTGTTCCCAAGTATGTGAGTATCGATTCAATTGCCCAGGTGAAGGAGCACGCTGAAAAATTCAACAACCAGATCATTGGGATCGACCAAGGCGCAGGCATAATGCGAATGACAAAGCAAGCTATAAAAGATTACCATATGGAGCATATGGAGCTGGTTTCAGGAAGCGGCCTCTCCATGACCAGGACACTGGGCCAAAAAATCAACAACCAGGAGTGGGTAGTAATTACCGGATGGACACCGCACTGGAAGTTCGCCAAATGGGATCTGAAGTACCTGAAGGACCCTCAAGGCACGTACGGTGGTTCCGAATCCATCCATACCATTGTCAGAAACGGCCTCAAAGAGGATGATCCCCGCCTGTATCACTTTTTGGACAACTTCAAGTGGCAGCCCGATGACATCCAGGAGGTCATGGAGATGATTCGAACAAGCGATCGTTCGTATCAAAGCGCTTTATTCTGGATCAACGAACACCCTGAGCAGGTCCGGGCCTGGCTGCCAGGCGGCTAACTCACATGCCTGCAAAGCTACAGGAGGTGTTTCACATCCTGCTCCTATTCGTAATCATCACTTTCTTCTTCAGGTTTGACCCACTGGTATGAGTACCAGAACCAATTTCCCCCCTTTTGTGACGGCCCGGTTATGGTATACAGGGTTTGCCTGCCTGTCAGCGCTTCCTCGGCCTGCATTGTGACTTCAATCTCACCGTTTTGAGAGGCCCAGTCCATACTGCATGTCTTCTGACCGTTGACAAAGCACTGCAGTCCACCTGGACGTAACTCTTTGTTTTTAATTCGCAGCTTGAGCTGGGGCGGATTTTCTCCTCTCATCACCGGGTCTTCAGGGACTGTTTCCACCACCTGCAGAGCGTTCATCCTGAGTTTTTCCTGAAAACTCTCCATCTGCGCATAATCTCTATTCATTGGAAATCGAGGCAGGGCGAAACGACTGCTCCTCCGGTAGATCACCCCGGACTGCTGGGTAGCGGCAGCCATATAGCCATGATCTTTCAAAACCGGCATCATTTCCGGTGTATATTCGCCAAAAGGGTAGGCATACAGATCCGGCACCCGGCCCAGGTGTTTCTGGAACTGTTCATGAGACGTCTTCAGATCCTGTTCAAAGGCATCCTCGATCTCTCCCTTCGGCTTGTTCAAAAAATAAGGATGGGCATGGGAGTGGTTTCCGATTTCATAGCCTTTTGCCCTCAGCCTGTTGATCTGCTCCCAGCTCATATATCCGCCGCCACCCACATACCCGGTTGAAACAAAGATGGTGGCCGGATATCCATGCTTTTCCAGGAGCGGAATGGCCTTGTCCCATACCGACCGGTATCCGTCATCTATGGATATGACCGCAGTTTTTTCCGGAATTTCCTTGCCAGCATACAGCCGCTCCAGGGCTGCTCCAAGTGGAAGCACCGTGTATTCGTGCTCTTGCAGGTAGTCCAGATGTTTTTTGAACTGCTCTTCAGAAACGCTTGTGGAAGGGTATGTATCCTCAAGTCCGAAATGGTGATACATAAAGACCCTGATCTGCGCGGACCCTTGCTGCGCATCATCGACCTCCCCAGCGGCATAAATCCCGGCCGGCCCTCCTGGGGTCATACTCAGAAACACCGCGGCCAGGACATAAAGAAAGAATCTTCTGATCATAATATGCTTCTCATCGCCTTGAGATTATCGGTTGTATTCATACCTGTTAAAGCAGGTTATGGCTTGCACAGGCTTTCGCACCTTGTCCCGAAGCAGCGCATTGGAGTACCCTAAAGTGATGAGCAGGCCGACATCGCTGGTCCTGGGGATATGCAGCAGCTCTTTGATCCTCTCCTCCTGAAACCAGCCGATCATGCAGGTTCCAAGACCAAGTTCCACGGCCTGCAGACAAAAATGGGCCGCAGCAATCCCGATGTCGATCAGCGGGTACTCCTTGTTTTTTATCCGTCCTCCGATCTGCGTAATAACCTTAGGCCTTTCCTGAGTTAAAACTGCGATGACCGGCGCCTGCAGGGCAAAAGAATTAAAGGACAATACCTTGCTGAAAGTGGCCCTGGCCACCTGCTCCTTGAGCTGGGGATCATCAACAAAGATCAATTTCCAGGGCTGAGAATTGCTGGCCGATGGTGCCAGGCGGACTGACTCAGCCAGTGTGTCCAGCTTGGCCCGTTCAACAGGCTGATCGAGGTACTCCCGGACACTCTGCCGCTGTCGTATCAAGTCAGAAAAATCCATATTGATCCGTTTCTTAAGTTTTCCTGCCGCTTGCAGCCGGCCTTAAGTTCTGTCCTTGAGAAAAAGGCTGTGGTATTCCGGCTCAGTCAAATGCTTTTTAAGGAGCGCGAAGATAAAGTTTCCAATATCTTCGATCTCCTGGTCTGAGAGTCTCTTGACCAAGGTCTGTAAAACAGCGTCGTCGGAGAACTTTTGCAAATAACACATGATTGTTTTTTCATCAGTATCCCGGTCCAGCCCCAATGCCAGGAACTCATCGCATTGCTTTACCAGCTCATGAGAATGTCCGCTCATATCTATCCTCCGATTATTCTTCAGGCAAAAAGATGGGATCACAGGCAGTAATCAAGTCTTGTACCCGGAGCTTGTAGGACCTGTCGTGCTTGCCCGGATTGAAATACAGAGAGGACTTCGATTTTAAGGCCGGATCCATAATCACTGGCATGGAGACCAGGTGGCCGAAGGGAGGCACACACCCCACCTCGCACCCCACTTGTTCAGCCACGGCCTCAGGCTTGGCAAAGCTGACCTTCTTGGTCTGAAGTCCTCTGGCCGTCCGCTTCCAGTCCAGCTTGGCGTTACCGGGCATGACCACCACAGCTAAAGCTCCCTCTTTGGTCTTAACCACTAGAGATTTGACCGTTTCTTCTTCCTTTACCCCCAGAGCCTCGGCCATGGCCGGGTTGGTGTATACCGGCTCATGCTCAAAGACCTCATAGGATATTTTTTTGTTCTCAAGGATATCTTGAATGTGCTGCTCCAGGCTCATAACATCCTCCTGACATGGTATACGGATTTGATACTTTTAAATACATCGCAGTCTGACTCGTCACGCGAGACGCGTGACAATCCAGAAGAACTTCTGCTGACTTTCAACAATCCTTCCTGTATTACATGCAATCTGGCCCCTGTTCAGCGCCGGGGCAGGAAGAAGGTCAGGACAAGAGCTACCAGGGGCAGAAAGAGCATGGCCTGGAAGACCGCAGGCAGTCCCCATGTGTCTGCCACCCAGCCCAGAACCGTGGTGCCCACTCCACCCATGCCAATACCCAGGCCCATGGTAATCCCTGAGGCCAATCCCACATTATAGGGCAAGAGCTCGTGACTGAAAACAACCGTAACCGAAAAAGTGGACACTACTGAAAAGCCGAGCAAAGCTACCAATA
>JBKHIL010000155.1:0-4885 GCA_046538645.1 Desulfovermiculus sp. | reverse complement strand
GGCAGCATTTTTAAGTTGCACACCTATTGATCTCTCATATATGCTTTTTGTGCTCCAAAGGGTGACATCCTCCCATGAATCTTGACTTCTCTGAATATAGATTTCGGGCCTTTGAGCCCTGGTGGAGCATACTGCGCTATGTTCTGGTCATGGCGGGCTTGATCTGGCTGGCTGGGCGGGGAGCGGAGAATCTGGGCTACAACTGGCAGTGGTACCGGTGCTTAAACGGCCTGGAAGAGATCGATTCCGGCCGGGTGGTTATTGACGGCATCCCTGGACGGCAAAGACAAGAACCGGCTGTTGATTCGTACTGAAGTGGGCATGGTTTTTCAGTCCTTCAACCTCTTTCCGCACATGACAGTGGCTGAAAACATTCTGCTTGCTCCCCAGGGGGTGCGGAAGATGAGCCGGACTCAGGCTGAAGAACTGGCCCAAAGCCTACTGAACAAGGAGGTCATGCCATGCCTTTCTGGTCGAAAGAATTTTCACCATCCCAGTTCAAAGAGGCCTGGCTGTTCTTTTTTTTTCTTGGCCTGGTCATGCTCAATTATCCGTTCCTGGTTATTTTCAATAAAGTTATTTTATTCATTGGCATCCCCTTACCGGTGCTCTATCTTTTTATTGGCTGGCCCTTGTCCATCCTGGTCATTTACTTTTTTTCCCGGGGCCTCGGCTCTGAAGCCGAACAGGCCGAAGATGCTGCAAGCAGCGAGCAGGGAAAGACTTTGTGATGAACCTTGGCCTCTTGTCCCTGATCATCCTGGGATATTTTGCTCTGCTTTTCGCCGTGGCCACCTGGGCTGAACACAGGGGAAAGCAAAATAAGAGCCTGGTTGCCAACCCCACAGTGTATACACTGTCCATGGCCGTGTTTTGCACCTCCTGGACATTTTACGGCAGCGTTGGTCGAGCGGCCACCACCGGGCTTGATTTTCTGGCCGTGTACCTCGGTCCGACCCTGATGGCCTTCACCTGGTGGTTCTTTTTGCGCAAAATGCTCCGGGTCAGCAAGGAGCTCAAACTTGTTTCCATTGCTGATTTCATTTCCAGCCGGTACGGCAATTCGGTTGTATTGGGTGCTGTGGTCACCATCTTTGCCGTCATTGGAATCATGCCCTACATTGCCTTGCAGATCAAAGCTGTATCCCAGACATTCGCATTGATCACCACGCCTGTTTTTGAATCCCTTAATGCAGAGCTCGATGCTCTTCCCCGGCTCATCAGGATTGATACCACATTTATTTTGGCTCTGCTCCTGGGAGTCTTCAGTGTCATCTTTGGGGCCAGACATCTGGACGCTTCTGAGAGACATGAAGGGCTGGTTGCCGCCATTGCCCTGGAGTCAATCGTCAAGCTCCTGGCTTTCCTGACAGTGGGGATCTTTATAACCTATGGTCTTTTCGACGGGTTTGGAGACATCTTCACCCGTTTCCTGCAGCGCTTTCCGGACAAAAAGGAACTTTTGCTCCTGGGTACTGAGTCCAGTACCTACACCACCTGGGCCACATTTATCGTCATGTCCATGATGGCCTTTATGTTTTTGCCCCGCCAATTTCATATCATGGTGGTGGAAAATACCAGTGAAGAGCATATCCGGCAGGCCATGTGGCGGTTTCCGACCTATCTCTTTCTGATCAACCTCTTCGTTCTGCCCATTGCTTTGGGCGGTTTGCTGCTCAATGACGGGGATACCAGCCAGGCCGACTACTTTGTCATCTCCATACCCCTTGGGGCCGATCAGGTCTGGCTGGCTGTGCTGGTCTTTGTGGGCGGTTTTTCGGCGGCTGCAGGCATGGTCATGCTTTCCTCAGTCGCCTTGTCCACCATGATGCTTAACAACCTGCTCATGCCGCTCATCTTACAGATCAAAGCCCTGCAGGGCAGAGAGATATCCAGGCTTTTAATCAATCTCAAGCGCATATGCATATTTGTGGTCATATTTGTTGGTTATATATTCTACAACATGATCGGCGATTCCTATACGCTGGTCAAAATCGGATTCATCTCTTTTATCGGGGCCACCCAGTTTGCGCCAGCTGTGATCAGCGGTCTGTATTGGAGACGGGCCAATCGCATCGGGGTGCTTACCGGGCTTATCCTTGGATTTGTGGTCTGGTTCTATACCCTGCTGATCCCTTCCTTTGTCTTCTCCGGCTGGCTGGGAAATGAAATCCTGGAAGACTGTCTTTTAAATCTGGGAATTCTCTGCCCGCTCCATCTGTTCGGGTTGGAGGGTCTGGACATGTGGAGTCATTCCCTGTTGTGGTCCCTTTTTTTTAATGTCGGGGCCCTGGTCAGTCTGTCCTTCATCTTTGAACAAGACGAAGTGGAGAAACAGCAGGCAAGCCGTTTTGTCGAGGTTTTCAGCAGGCCGTATGGTCCCGGCAAAAAGCAACGCTTGAGCAAAGCGCCGACAGCTACTGAACTCATCGACCTGATGAGCAAATTTATCGGTGAACAAAAGGCAGAGACCGCTATCAGCTCGTTTTTGGGAGACCGCAAGATTGGTGATCCGGATCTGCCCGAGATCAAAGAGTTCACTGAACGTACCCTGGCCGGGTATGTGGGCAGTGCTCCGGCCAGAATCATTGTTGAGAATTATCTGGCCACCCGGGGCAGTAAGATGGAGGATGTCTTTGATGTCTTTGGTTCAGTAAATATCAGCCGTACCGTGTCCAGGGAGCAGTTGCAAATCCTTTTTGAAGCCGCCAAGGTGGTGGCCAGCGGGCAGAGTCTGCAGGCTATTCTGGATAATCTCCTGGATCTGTTGACCCGGCAATTTCCGTTTGATTTATGCGTGGTCAGAATTGTGGACCAGGAGGGCAAAAAGCTGAAGGTCTGGAGTCAAAGAGGGATGAGCGCAGATCATCTTGGAGATTCCGATCGGGAAGTGAACATGGACACTGTGATAGGAGAGGCCTTTTTGACCAATTCCCTAATGGTAGTCAATGATACGGAAGAGCTCGGCCGGCCCGTCTCGGCTCAAATCATGCAAAGAGAAGGCATCAAGTCTTTCGCCCATGTGCCGATTACCATAGAAGATAAACCCATAGGGGTCTTGTCTGCTTTTTCCCGTACCGACAAAGGCATCTTTACTCAAGAGTTTATCGATGTCTTTCAGAGTATTGCGGCCCAGCTGGGTATTGCCTGGCGCAACGCCAGACAGACAGAACACCTTATCGCCGCCCGCCAGCAGGAAAGGGAACTGGAGATCGCCAGGAATATCCAAGTGGGACTTTTGCCTCTGCGACCGCCCCAAGTGGAGGGAGTTTCCCTGGCCGGTACCTGCGTGACCGCCTATCATGTGGGCGGTGATTATTATGATTTCCTGGTCAATGAAGACAACACGCTGGATGTGGTTATTGCCGACGTTTCCGGGCATAACATCGCCGCGGCCTTGATCATGGCTGAGGTCCGCACCTTCATCCAGGCCGAGGCCAATAGCAGGCGGAGCGCCAGTCAGCTGGCCGCGTCCTTGAACAGTTTCTTTTATACCAATCTGGTCAAGACCGGGATGTTCATCTCCCTTTTCTATGTGAAGTATTTTCCGCAAACCCGGGAGATTACCTATGCCAATGCCGGACACAACCTGCCCCTTATATGGCGGGCCAGAGAGCAGGAGTTCCTGACCCTGGACGCTGATGGACTCATCCTGGGAATCCTGCCCCAGGTGGAGTTCGAAGAAAGGGCAGAGCAACTCGAAGAGGGAGATCTGGTTTTTTTGTATACAGATGGAATTACAGAAGCCAGAAACAGGCACGGCGAGTTTTTCGGAGAGCAAAGACTGCGTACTCTGATCAGGCAGCGGCACAACGCCGGCCCACAGAAGCTCATCGATCATATCCTGCACCACCTGCAGCTGTTTACCGGGAGTCAGAGCTTTAGAGACGATATCACCATGGTGGTCATGCGGGTGGAGGAGAGGAGAAAGGGCAAGGGACAAGAGGTCAAGAGGCAAGGGGTGGGGTAAATGATCAAAATCCTGCTGTTCATTCTGGGTGCATATCTCCTTGTGGTCTGTCTGGGCTATGTGTTTCAGGACAAAATGGTGTTTTTCCCCGATCCTCATCTGGTTGGAAATCCAGGGGATATTGGGCTTGATTATGAAGATGTCTGGATTGAATCTGCGGAAGGATATAGTCTGCATGGCTGGTTTGTGCCCGGGCCAAAGGATAATGCCCGGGCCACGGCCTTGTTCCTGCACGGCAATGCCGGAAACATCTCGCACCGCTTGGAGATGCTCAAGATTGTACACCAATTGGGTTTGAACTGTTTGATGCTCGACTACCGGGGATATGGGCAAAGTCAAGGTTCACCCTCTGAACAGGGCTTGTACAGAGATGCAGAGGCGGCCTGGAACTGGCTGGTGGAAGAGAAAGGGCAAAGCAGCCGGGATATCATCTGCTGGGGACGTTCCCTGGGCGGACCTGTAGCCGCTTATGTGGCCAGGGACAAAAGTCCCGGGGCCTTGATCATCGAGTCCACATTCACCTCCATGCCGGAACTGGGACAGAAACTCTATCCTTTTTTGCCGGTCAAGGCCATGTCCCGCATGAATTTTCCGACTTTGGACTATATTCGCGGCCTGTCCTGCCCGGTGCTCATCGTGCACAGTCCGGATGATGAAATTGTTCCTTTCGCCTGTGGGGAGAAACTGTATCAAGCTGCTGGGGAGCCAAAAGAGTTTCTTACCATCAAGGGCGGACACAACGAGGGTTTCCTGGTGTCCGGGGAAGCCTATTTCCGCGGGGTCAGGGATTTCCTGCAGAGGTTTGGACTGGTGCCATTGCAGTAAGTATATTAACTGACTGCGTATGAAATGAGATTTTTTCCCTAAGGTAACTCTGGCTTTTCTGGGTAGGGCTGGTTCTCTCCGAGACCCAGC
>JBKHIL010000154.1:0-4893 GCA_046538645.1 Desulfovermiculus sp. | reverse complement strand
CGATAGGCGCTCTGGCCAGGCAGCCAGACCTCGATGTCATAGGTTTTGGCTGCTGAAAAGCCCAGATCACCGGAGCACAGGGTAACTACCCGGTAGGGAAGGTTCAGGCGCTGCAAAATGGTCTCGGCATGTCCCAGGAGAAGCTCCAGTTGATCGTAGGAGGTGTCCGGATGGGCAAAGCGGACCAGCTCTACTTTATTGAATTGATGCTGGCGGATAAGGCCTTTGGTGTCCTTACCATAGGAGCCGGCTTCGGAACGAAAGCAGGGAGTAAATGCCGTGTATCCGATGGGGAGCTGTTCCTCGGCCAGGACCTCGTCCCTGTGGATATTGGTTACCGGTACTTCAGCCGTGGGGATGAGGTAGTAGGGCCAGTCTTCGAGCTTGAACAGGTCTTCCTTGAACTTGGGCAGTTGTCCAGTGCCCTGCATGCTTTGCTCATTGACAATAAAAGGGGGCAGAACTTCCAGATAGCCATTCTCAGTGGTTTGGATATCGAGCATGAAGCTGATCAAGGCCCGTTCCAGCCGGGCAGCCCAGCCCCAGGCCAAAGCGAAACGGCTGCCGGTAATCTTGGCCGCCCTTTCAAAATCAAGACCGCCCAGTTGCGGACCCAGATCCCAGTGGGCCTTGGGTTGAAAATCAAATTCAGGAGGGCTGCCCCATGTCTTGACCTCTTGGTTGTCTTCGTCCGAGGTCCCCAAGGGCACGTCTGGATGGGGGATGTTGGGAATGGACAAACGTAAGTTCTCCATTTCCTGCTCAACTTCTTTGCGCTGAACATCGAGCTCTTTTATGCGCTCTGCCACCACTGACAGGCGGGAGATATGTGTGTCTGCGTTTTCTCCGGCCCTTTTCAGTCTGGCCACTTCGTTTGAGGCCTGGTTTCTTTGATGACGCAGATCTTCCACCTGCTGAACAATGTCTTTGCGCTTCTCGTCCAGGGCCAGAAAATGGTCGTAATCCAGGTCAACTCCCCGGGCCTGGAGAGCCTGCCGGATGAGGTCAGGGTGTTTTTGCATGAATTTGAGATCAAGCATGTACAGTTCCTTGGCGCAGGTTAAAAAGGGCCAAAAAGAGAAGGGCGTAAGATGCATTATCCTACGCCCTTCAGGGAAGCCAGGCACCCAGAAGCAACTGTTACCGCTGCTCCCTTTCGGGCCTGACGGGGTTGGCAGCGCTCCTGCCGCCCGGCTTCCCTCATTTCCCGATAGGGATTATCGGTCAAAATGGCGGAGAGGGAGGGATTCGAACCCTCGGTACCGCTATAAACGGTACACACGATTTCCAATCGTGCTCCTTCGGCCAACTCGGACACCTCTCCGTGCAAAGCAATCCTTATAAGGGAAAATCGTCTTGTTGACAACCCCCTTGCATTCATGCCCCGCTGGTTTCATCCCTGATCAATCCGGCACATTGCCATTTTTAGGGGGCTTTGGCCTAAAAATATTTCTGACGTGCCGGGGCAAGGCTCGTATGAAACGAGAGTTTACTCCGAAGAGGGCCTGCCCTTGGGGGCAAGGGCGGCCTACGACTACGACGAGGCAACGGCCCTTTCGTAGGGCGGGCTTGACCCCAAGCCCTGCCTTTTTGAAACTGTTTCTTACTTGATCAAACTGGCGGCCGCCGCCAGAGGCGGCGCTGAACACTGAAACCTCACCCCAATGCTTTGAGGTGTGCATGGAAAATCGGACTCCGGCCTCGCGCCGTGTCATATAAAACCTTCGCATAGCAGACAGGGTCGGCTCATTTCTGGTTCCCCTCCCTGCCGCTTGCTTTGGAGCGGGAGGGAGGGGCCAGTGGAGGGTTCTTACTTGCGTCACTCGAGGTGAGATACGACACCAGGCCGAGGTGGTGGCGAAGGCTCTTTTTAGTTGGTCAAGCTTGATTGTACCTCTGAAACCGCTGCATGAGAGCTATTTCTCATTTTTATCTTTTGGCTGCCAACTGCAGCTTTCCTGACTGGGTCCTCAGCCCTTGATTCCCAATTTGGGGAAAACAAACTTGACCAAACCGATCCATACCGCAATGGCAATGAAAATGCCGAGCAGGCTGTTCATAAAAAATCCTCCAGGTTAGAGGTCAATGTCCAATTCTTTTCCAGTCAATAATCGATATGCTTGGAGATACTTGTCTCTCGTCTCTTCAATGACATCCCGGGGCAGGGTGGGAGGCGGCGAAGCCTTGTCCCAGTTCCCGGTCAGCCAGTCCCTTAAGTATTGTTTGTCAAAGCTCGGCTGGCTGCGGCCGGGCTGATATTGATCTTTAGGCCAGAATCGGGAGGAATCAGGGGTCAATACCTCATCGATGAGCAGAAGAGAATCACCATACACTCCGAATTCAAACTTGGTATCTGCAATAATGAGCCCCCGTTCTTCCGCATGCTGTACTCCGTGCTCATAAATTCGCAAAGAGAGGTCCTGGACCTGATCCACCAAATCGGGATCCATTCTGGTCTTTGCCTCTTGAACACTGATATTCTCGTCGTGTTCTCCGATGTCCGCCTTGGTGGAGGGAGTGAACAGGGACCTGGGCAACCGGGAGGATTCCCGAAGTCCTGCCGGCAGATCGATACCGCAGACCTGTCCAGTTTTTTGATAGTCCTTCCAGCCCGAACCGCTTAAGAATCCGCGCACTATGCACTCAATGGGCAAGGGCTTGGCTTTTTTGGCCAAAACAGAACGCCCCTGCAGCTGGTCTGTAAATTTGCGCAGATCCTGAGGGTACTCGGCTACGTCCACAGCCTTGATGTGGTTTTGGACCAGGGATTCGAATTTTTGCATCCAGAAACAGGTGAGCTGGTTGAGAACCACCCCTTTATAGGGAATGGGGTCAGGCATAATGACGTCAAAAGCAGACATACGGTCCGTGGTGACGATAAGCAACGTATCCTGATCGATGGAATAGATGTCCCGCACCTTTCCTTTGGATACGAGAGGATAGTCTTGGAGACTGGTTTTAGTGACGACAGGCATAAGTAATCACTCCTGTAAGGTTTTGTGTCGAATTTCGGCACTGCGGGCGTGGGCTTCCAGGCCTTCCAGCCGGGCCAGCTGAGCCACTTTCAGTGCATTGCGCTGGGTATAATCTCGGGTGGCAGCAATCAGGCTGCTCTTTTTCATGAAGTCCTGCACTGAAAGGGCAGAGGCGAATCTGGCTGAACCCATGGTAGGCAAAACATGGTTGGGTCCGGCAAAATAATCGCCAAGGGGTTCCGGAGTATGATGGCCCAGAAAAATGGCCCCGGCATTTTGAATATGACTCAGCCAGGACCAGGGATCGTCCAGGCAGAGCTCAAGGTGCTCCGGGGCCAGAAAGTTTATGAGCTGCATTGCTGTTCGCATATCAGGGACATGGATGAATCCTCCCCATTGAGCAAGAGCAGAGGAGGCGATGTCCCGGCGAGGCAACCGGTTGAGTTGTGTCTCCAGGGCCTCACGGGATTTTTTCAATATGGCAGAATCTGGGCTGATGAGCAAGGCAGAGGCCAAAGGATCGTGTTCGGCTTGTGACAATAAGTCCGCGGCCAGCCATTCGGGCCGGGCGCTGTGGTCAGCTACAATAGCTATCTCACTGGGTCCAGCAATGAGATCGATGGCCACCTGTCCGGAAAGCAGGCGCTTGGCTGTGGTAACATAGATATTTCCTGGTCCGGTAATGACATCAACCTGGGGGATAATTTCCGTGCCGTATCCCAAAGCGGCAACAGCCCAGGCGCTGCCCACAGCATATACCTCGTTCAGGCCAAGGGATGCGGCTGCAGCCAGGGTATAGGGATTTATGGTCCCATCCTGTCGCGGAGGAGAGACTACCGCGATTCGTTCCACTCCGGCAACCTGGGCCGGTATGGCGTTCATGAGCAAACTGGAAATAAGCGGGGTATCGCCGGACTTTCCGCCAGGTATGTACAGGCCGGCCCTGGCCATGGGGCTGACAAGCTGACCAGTGATCAACCCAGGCGTTGAATGATCCAGCCAGGAGTGCTCTTTTTGCTGGACATGAAAGGCCCGGATGTTGGTCGCTGCTTCTTCAATGAGGACCAGGTCTTTTTTGGGAATGCTTTGTAATGCCTTTTCCAGGGCCTGCACAGAGACCTTGATCTGCGATAGAGTAAAGTCCTGGCAGTCGAATTGCTGAGTATAGGAGACCAAGGCATGGTCTCCCTGGTTCTGAACAGCCTCCAGGATGGACAGTACAGACTGATCCACTGTGGCTTCCGGATTATTGCGCTGGGCCAGGTGCCGGGCAAGGTCTGGCCAGTCGCGGTCAGTGGTGTAATTGTACCAAGGACAGGGCATACACAAGCTCTCTGATCTGGGGTTTTGATTTTTTTCTCGTGGTGCACAGAAATGTAAGATTGAACCGATTAAATGTCCATACCGGAATAAAGGGCGAAAACAAATAACCTAAACATCCTCATATTTCCGCCTTGGGGGCAAAAGATATTTCAGATGAGCCGGAGGCAAGGCTGAAAAATAACCTGAAGTTGAACCATAAAAAAATTAAGACTTACAAACAATATTATATCAACAAGGTATAAATAAAAACGAAAAAATGTAAATTCCTTGTTGACAGCAGAGATGTCTTTGCGTAGAAATCGCTTCTTGTCGCGCAGCAAAAGCGGCGCGTTGTTCTTTTAAGTTTTGCCGAGAAATTTGCCGAGATGAGATTGGCAAAAAGGGTATTGACAGGAGAGGGGAGTTTATATAGACTTTAACTCTTCTGGACAAAAGGTCTTTGACAATTAAATAGTGAGTTGGGCGAGAGAGAATAGCCAGCAATCCTGATGGCTTTTAAAGTCATCAAGGAATTCGCGTTTTCAACATGAGAGTTTGATCCTGGCTCAGAATGAACGCTGGCGGCGTGCCTAACACATGCAAGTCGAGCGAGAAA
>JBKHIL010000153.1:0-4930 GCA_046538645.1 Desulfovermiculus sp. | reverse complement strand
GGAGCAGGATTCCTTCTGGGGCCGGGTGGGGATAAATCCCAGTGAGGACAGCGAATACTTTGTGAGTGCCTATATGGTCCAGGCAGAAAGGGGAATGCCATTTAATACTGATGAATTCAGAGTTTTCACCACCAGGGGTGATGATGCCGGGTTTTCCAACCTGGCCCGGTTTCGAAACTACGACGATTGGGGGATTGATTTCAGCGGCAAGCAGAAAGTTCTCTCCTGGCTGACCCTGCGGGGCAAGCTCTTTTATCATGATCATGCCGACGACTATGTGTCCTACGCAGATAGAGATCTGGATGAAGAGATCGCCAGAAGTACATATGAGGACAGCTATTACGGGGCCTCGGCCTTTGCAGACATCGAGTTCCTGGACTGGCATGCCGGACATTTTGCGGCCCACTACAAGAAAGATATCCATGAGGATCGGGCCGGAGCACATCTTCCCTTTAACAATTTCGAGTCCTATACCGGATCAGTGGCCACAGAACACGAATTTTTTGCCGACTGGGGCCTGAGCGCTGTGGTCGGGGCAAGCTATGACTGGTTTGAGGTCACTGAGGCCGAAGAAACCTCATTTGATGACAATGATCTGTTCGCCGGTCAGAGCAATCTGGATGAGGCCGATCCGGAGGGCGAGTTCAATCCCATGGCCGGTTTGAGCTGGGATCTTCCGGATACCACAAGGCTTTATGGCTCAGTGGCCAAAAAGACCCGTTTTCCGACCCTGGGGCAGTTGTATTCCGGGAGGTCAGGCAATCCCGATTTAGAATCAGAACAAAGCATCAACTACACTCTGGGGGTACAGCGGTCCTTTGCCGAGCTTTTCCATGTGCGTGTTGAAGGCTTTCACCATGACATCTCGGACTGGATTTCAAGGGACTATTATGAAGACGAGTTTACTGGAGAGCGGGTATACTCAAATGTGGAAGATGTTGAGATGTATGGATTTGAGCTGGGCCTTGGATTGACTCCCATGCAGAACATGAGTGTGAAGCTGGACTACACATACAATGATGCACAAAATGAAAGCGCAAAAGCGGTGACCGACAAGGTAGCCGGAGTGCCGGAGAACAAATTTGTCCTGTCATTGGCAACCCTTATTCCGACCATAGATGTGCAGCTGGACCTGCAGGGCATTTATGTGGATGAGATTTATGAAGATTTACCCACAACGGACAGTCCTGATGTGGAAGTGACCAGTGCCAACAGCCATTTTACGATGAACGGCCGCATTTCAAAAGAGATCGGGGAACATTTTGCCGCCTACATCGAGTGCGAGAACCTCTTTGACAAGGACTACGCATCGGAAATCGGTTTTCCCAGTCCGGGCCGGAATGCGATTATCGGGATTAAGGCCAGCTTCTAAAATTGCGGCCTCGAAAGGGGCCGCAATTTTAAGTTTTTATGGTGCTGACCCCTTGCCTGCGAATCCGCAGGCATGCTTGTGCAAACAGCCTCAATCCACCAATCGATATCCTTTATGAAAAGACTGTTCTGCCTTTTTCTCTGCTCCTTTTTCCTTTTGGCCGTGGATCAGTTGCAGGCCGGGACATTTGTCACCGATGCCGCTGGAAGGCAAGTAGAGGTGCCGGAGACAATCAATCGTCTGGTAACCACGTTTAAGCCAGCAACACTGCTGGTCCTGAGTTTAAATGCTGCAGACACTCTGGTTGGGGTAGACAACTCTTCAAGATTTGATCCCCTGAATCTGGCTGTAGCTCCGGAACTGAAAAAAGCGGTCGGCGTTGGCTCCAAGTCTCAGGATATCAGCCTGGAAACCGTCATCAGCCTCAAGCCCGATCTGGTCATTCTCTACTCCCAGAAGACCGGCATTCAGCTCGCAGACAGATTACAGGACTCCGGCTGCCCGGCCGTGGTCATCGCTCCGGAAACTTTTGATTCCATCGAAAAGAATCTGAGAATGCTGGGCAAGGCCCTTGATCGTGAAGAACAGGCCGTCAGGGTGATTCAGGCCATGCACAATGTGCAGGAAACAACCCACAGCCGGGTCCAGGACCTGGAGAAGGAAGAGCGTAAAACCGTATACTACGCCGGTCCGTCCGGCTTTCTGTCCACTGCTCCTTCCGGCATGCTTCAGGACGTCATGATCGACCGGGCCGGAGGCCGCAATGCCGCCTCCGGCCTGCACGGTTACTTCAAACAGGTATCACCGGAGCAGCTCATGGACTGGGCTCCGGACAGCATCATCCTCTCCCGCATGATCCTTCCCCAGGCCAAAACACTCCTTAAACGAAAACAATTTTCCCTGCTTCCGGCTGTAAAACACAACAACATCCATGTATTCCCTTCTCCCCTGGCCCCCTGGGATTTTCCCTCTCCGTTGTCTGCCCTGGGGGTCCTCTGGCTGGGGACCAGGCTTTACCCCGAACGCTTTGCGGACATCTCCCTGATGCAGGAGGTGAATGCCTTTCATCGCACCCTGTTCGGGCAAAGCTTCACTGAAATGAACGGATATCTGGACGACGAGCTGCCGGGCGAGCACCCTGTGGGTCATACCCATCTTCCTGACCAAGTCAGAGGAGACTTAAGTCCATGACCCCTCAGGGTCAGAGGCTGTTTTTGGGAATAGGTCTGGCTGTGCTCTTTTTCTTTTCCCTTTTTACCGGCCGGATGGAGATTGCTCCGGCCGATGTCCTGGCCTGGATCGGGCAGTGGCTCCAGGGTGGGGGACCTGAACCGGATTCCAGGACCCTGGTCTTTTACGATGTCCGTCTGCCCCGGAGCCTGACCGCAGTGCTGACCGGTACCGGCCTGGCCGTAGCCGGAGCGGTCTATCAGGGCCTTTTTCGCAATCCATTGGTTTCCCCTGATATTTTGGGGGTTTCTGCCGGCTGTGCCTTTGGAGCAGCCCTGGGTCTGGTTCTGCCTGGGGCCCAGTTTGGAATCATCCGCTTCCTGGCTTTTGGGTGCGGGTTGAGTGCAGTGGGCATGGCCGCCGGTATAGCCCGGGCCGTGGCAGTGTGGCCAGTTTTGGTTCTCATTCTGGCCGGTCTGGTAGTCACCTCTTTGTTCAACGCTTTGCTCATGCTCCTGAAATATACAGCCGATCCCTACAGCCAGTTGCCGGCCATCGTCTTCTGGGTCATGGGCAGTCTGCACCGGTCCGCCTGGACAGACGTACAGCTTATTGCCCCTGTGGTTCTGATTGGCCTGGGGGTTATTCATCTGCTCCGATTCAAGCTCAACATCCTCTCTCTGGGCGATGTGCAGGCTACATCCCTGGGGCTTAATCCCAGGATATACAGAGTTTTTTTCATCTGCATCAGTTCTCTTATGGTGGCGGTCACTGTCTCCGCCTGCGGCCAGATCGGATGGATCGGTCTGGTCATTCCGCACATGGCCCGGACCTGGGTAGGCCCTGATCACCGGATCATGCTTCCGGTCAGCGCTCTTATGGGCGGCATTTTTCTGCTTGGGGCCGACCTGGCCGCCCGCAGCCTGACCTCGGCCGAGCTCCCGGTCAGTATTTTGACCGCCCTGATCGGCGGTCCGATTTTCGCTTTTCTTTTGTACCGGAACCGGGCCAAGGGGTGGATGTGAGCCTTACGTGTCAAAATATTTCTTATGCCTACAACGGATCACAGGTCCTGCACGGGGTATCCCTGGAAGTGCCCACCGGGGCATTTTGTGCCTTGTTGGGCCGCAACGGCTCCGGAAAGACCACTTTGCTCCACTGCCTGTGCGGAATCCTGCACCCCAACACCGGGCATATCGTGGTCAATGGTCAGCCTGTTCCGGCAAATAGCGGGCCGCACCGGGCCAGATGCATGAGCCTGGTCCCTCAGGAAACAGAACAGGTCTTTCCCTTTACAGTCTTTGACCTGGTTCTCATGGGCCGCAATCCGTATCTCAGCGCCTGCGCCCAGCCCAGCCGGGAAGACGAAATTCTGGCCTGGAAGGCCCTGAAGCTCTTAAATGCGCAGCACCTGGCCCCTAAAAAAGTGAATCAGATCTCCGGAGGTGAACGGCAGCTGGCTGTTGTGGCCCGGGCTTTGGTCCAGCAGACGCCGGTCATGCTTCTGGATGAACCGAGCAATCATTTGGATTTTCACAACCAATACCGTCTTCTGTATCAGATCCGGAAATTGTGCCGGGAACAAAAGCTGGCAGTACTGGCCTCCATGCACGATCCCAATGCAGTGGCTGTGGTGGCCGATTATGTCGTTTTGCTGGAAGGGGGTAACGTGATTGCTAAGGGGGAAAAAGAAGATATGCTGACCCAAAAGCGGCTGAGCAGGCTCTACGGTATGCCTATTACAGAATCGCGCCTGAGTTCAGGGCTGAAGCATTTCATGCCCAGCCTGGAGCCAGAGCAGTGATTGTTTTGACCGGCGAGAAGCATGCAGGCAAGACCGGCGTGCTCCTGGAACTGGTGCGGGAAGCGCAGGCCAGAGGGCTGCATACAGCCGGTATCGCCAGCCCGGGACTGTGGGACGCTCAGGGACGCCGGGCGGGATTTGATCTGCTGGAGCTGGATACAGGCCATAGATATCCCCTTTCCAGACGAATCCATGGGCTTTGGCCCATACCCTATATGTTTGACGCCGAAAGTGTCTCCAGAGGTCGGAAGGCCCTGTCTGTTGCCAGGTGCAAAGACGCAGACCTGGTTATTGTGGATGAAGTCGGGCCCCTTGAACTTAGCGGCGGGGGATGGGCCGGTTCTCTGCCCGCTCTTTTGTCTCTGCAAGGGCCTGTCCACGTATGGGTGGTCCGGCGTTCCCTGCTTCAGGCCGTGCAGGACCGCTTCCAGGTCAGGGCCGAGGCAGTAGATATTGAAAACCTGCGTTGCCTGATCAGCTTTGCCTCCGGCAAATCTGACATATTTTTGCCCCAAAGCGGGCAATAAAAAAAGAAATTTTTTATGAATGACTTTTTTGTGCAATATGTACCGGCATTGGCTTTT
>JBKHIL010000152.1:0-4935 GCA_046538645.1 Desulfovermiculus sp. | reverse complement strand
AAAAGAACGGCACCAGAGCTTTGGCATAGCAGTTATTTTGCACATAAGAACCCTCCCCTGTCCGCTTCCTCCCGCCTGGAAGACAGGCGGCAAGGAGGGGAACCAGAGACTGGGCGTATTGCTTCTGAGATATGAACAGAGAGAATCTGCGCGGCAATTGGGACAGCTTCCAGTCTGAGAGCTGAAAATATGTGGGCAATGATTTGGCTGTGCTGGAAATCAGGTCAAGCATGGTGCTCTAGTCCTGTTTGCCGGGTTTTGAATCTGGAGAATGAAACTCGAGGGGATCTTCTGAGTGCAAGGTCAGAGTCTTTTGTGATCCTTGCGGAGTTCTTATGACCACCTCATCCGGGGTGATGGATTGTACCTTGTATTTGTCCCAGCCGGTTCCGTTCAGACGTTCACCCCGGGCAAAGGGCAGACCGTTGATGATGGCCAGGTATTGTCCATTGGTTTGCATATACCCACTGTAGTGCAGCCCCGTATCCGGGGTTTTCCGGTCAGAAGCTGTTTGTTGCTGATAAAAGGTTTTTCCCGGCCAGGGCCGGGAAACGGACTGAATGACGTGCCGCATATGCTCCCGAAGTTCATACTCCGATGATTCGATCTCTGCGGGCTCCAGATCCAGCTCATCGAGCTGCTTCATGGTTTCCTGAGAGAGAGAATCTTGCTTCTGGGTGGATTGTTGGGACTGTTCAGAGGACTGCTTGTCCAGCAACAGAAACAGCCCGGCTCCAATGGCCACCGCAATGGTCAGGGTGACAAGTATTTTTTCCCGTTTATTCATAGTTCAGCTTTGCCTCCGGCAAATCTGAACTATTTTTGCCCCAAAGCGGGCAAAAAAATGACAAGTTGATCCAAAATCAGAAATGCGGATATCTTTACCAGTCATTTGTCTCATCCAAGCAATATAGAGATTTCGATATTCAAGCAAATCATATCGTTACAAGTTGTGAGCTCAATCTGGTTCAGTGAGGCCACATACGGGGTTTCCAGTAATTGAATCAGAAAATTCCGGATATCAGATAAAGAGCCTGAGGCGGAGATCGTGGACACAATGCCGGGCTGGTCCTGCATAGCTTCCGCTTCTTGCCAGTCGACGGCAATGTTGTTTAAGTCCTGGCTCTCGGCCATTTCTCCCAACACCTGGGGCAAGAGGTGAACCGGTTTTGAAAAAGGTTTGACCTGGGGCAGTGAAAAGGGAGTGATCTCCCCCAGCTTGGTTTGCAGGTCGTTGAGTTCAGTTTGCAGCTCTTCGACCTGATCCTGTTGTTTGGCCTGTGTTGTGCGCACAGAGTCCAGCTTTTCCTCTAAGAGGGCCAGGGCGTCCCGATGATCATCGATTTGCCGGTCGTATGTCTGAATGTCCTTTTGGATCTCACCCACGTGATGCTGGGTGGGGATAACAAATACAAAGACAAGAATGCAAATGGCTCCTATTGCCAGCAGAGGGACTAAGAAATTCTGCGCAGACCGAACAATCCAGGAGAACATATGCAACAAACTAATGCACCTTGAGCAGGAGGTGAAACTGAACGTTGTGCCCGGAAGAAGGATCGATTTGTTCCTGCCCAATGCTGTCCCAGACCTGGAAAAGGGGAGATGCATTCATTTTTTTCGTGAGCTGAGAAAGGAGCAGGCTCTTGGGTTGTTCCCGTCCGGTGAGCACTCCTTTGACCATCAAAATGGTGTCAAAAGTGTCACTTTTGGAGGTTTGGTCCGACTTGTCCTGATCCAGAGTAATGTCCACTTTCGAATCAGAGTAGAGAACGCGCTGTGAGGAAGGGGATGGCTCTGAATTCAGACTCAGGGAAATCCTGGGACCCTGATTTTGAAGATAGGCAAAGACATTTTGAATGCGTGCGGTGTCCGGCAGCAGGGCAAAGATCTCGCCAAGACAGGCGACCGGCTTGAACCTGGCTGCATACTTCTGCCAGTATTCATACTTGGCGTCAATCAAACTGAGCAGATGCGCAGTGCTCTGCTCATCCATTTGGGATTGCGTTTGGGCCAGTTGGGCTTTCAGGTTTCCCACTCGAGTTTCCAACTCATTGACCTGATTCTTTTTTTCTTCAAGTATCGATTTTTGGGAGTTCAGAGCCATGAGTTGCCACATATGGTACCCCCCAAGCAGGAAAATAATGCAGGTGGTCACTGCAATACCGGCCAGTTTGGTCTGGAGAATTTTCCTGTCTCTGGCCTGTTGGGCAGAGGTATGCAGGAAGTTCAAGGTCTGGCCCGGCCTGGACAGAGACAGGCCCATGGCGGTACCCAACTCCAGGCGTTGGGCCAGGGATGCTGGTTGAGGGGTGGCCAGGGCTATGTTTCCGGCAAAGGCATCCAAAGGCTTGATCTCCAAATCCAGGATCCTGGAAAACTGCGACTGGATCCGGGGTGCTGCGGAGAGCCGGCCGGAAAGATACAGGCGCTGGACTGGATCATGGCCCAGGTTTCGGGTGTGATAGGACAAGGTCCTTTCCACCTGGCGGATGAGCCTGTCCACGCCGGGCTCTATCTCTTGGATGATCTCGTCGGCCTTTTCTGCGTCCTGACCGCTGTCCGGCTGGAGCAGGAAGTTCAGGAGGAGCTGTTCGGGGTTCTGGTCTTCCGGGCCTGATTGCTCCTGAGTACTCTCCGGATGCAGGGATGAGAATGAAACATCTTCCAGAAGAGTTTGCAGCCCGATGCGGATCTTGCGATGCAGGAGCAGGCGCTGATGGCTGTAGAGATCTATGCGGGAAGTGGTGCGGCCGATATGCACCAGGCCGATATGAGGCACAGACGGGGACAGGCATTTGGAGCGGAATATATTGAGATTGGCCAAGGCGGACGGGGTTATCCCAGACAAGGGATATCCGGACCGGGAAAAGACATCCTGCAAACGGTGCACTTCGGCCCTGTCCACCAGCACGGCCAGGATCTGGTATTTCTGGATCTTGTTTTCCACCACCTGGCCCAGGATCTCAAAATCCAGACATGTTTTATTCAGGTCAGCATCAAAGTGTCTTTTGAGGGTCCAGGTCAGAGCAGCCGGCAGGTCTTTTTTTTTCATCACCGGCAAGGTGACCACATGGAAGTCCTCTTGAGAAAATTCATAACTGGCCCAGAACCGAAAGCGTTGCCCGGGCATGGTATTGGGTTGAGCCAGGGTGCCAGAGAGGAGATGTCTGAGCTGTCCGCTTATGTTCTCAGAATGCAGTCCAAATGGAAAATCGTGTATCTGCCACACGAAAAGCCTGGTTTGGTCTTTATGAGAGATTGAACCGGCAATTTTGAGCTGTTCATCGCCCAGCTCAATCCCCACGTGGGGGATGTTTTTGGGTGAGAACAGACGGGGAGGATCCACTCTGTCGTTGACCGCAGAAATATCGGGGGCAGATTCTGTACTCTCCTGAGATTGCCCTTTGCGTCGGATCAGCTCAAGCAGGCGCTTGGTAGGGTTGTGATCAGCCTGATTGCCGGACTGGCTCATGGGAACAAAAATCTCATATGTGTAAAAAGTTGCGCAGTGATACGTAATGCACTGTACACATATTTACACAAAGGTGCAATGTGCTGCACCCCTAAGCCTGCCCCAGGGCCTTTAAGGTCACGTCCCGATCGATCATTCCCTGCAAGCGGCCCTGACCATTGGTGACCACCAGCCGCTTGATCCCGTGTTCCAGCATCCGGTTCAGGGCTTCTTTGATGGGCGTGCCTTCAGAAACTGAAAACACACTCTGGCGCATAACGTCCTGGGCTGTACCGGAAAGCAGGGTATGACCTTCCGTTTTGGCGGCCAGAATGGCGATGAGCCCGCTGAGCAGGCCTGGTTCCTGTTTTTGGCTGAACAGGGAAATCAAGTCCCGATCCAGGATAATACCTCGCACATGTTTGTCTGTGTCCACCACGACCACCCGGCGCAAGGGGGTGGACACCATCTTGTTCAATACATCCTGCAGGCTGTCCTGGGGAGTGACTGTGGCCACATGGGTGAACATGAGCTGTTCCACGGTTTGGTTCAGACCCGGCGGGAGGTCCGGGAGCTGATCGGAAAAGTCCGCAGCCCGGACAAAGGTGCGCAGGATATCCACCCGGCTGACGATTCCGCGTAAACGGCCATGCTCGTCTGTGACCACCAACCGCTTGATGGACCGGGCGCTCATGCGCCTGGCCGCCTCGGGAACAGTGGCAGTCACAGGTATGGTTTGAACCGGAGAAGACATTACATCCTGGGCTGACAGCCTGCGCAAGGTGTACATCTGTTCCTGCCGGGCCTGATCGGGCAGATGGGGGTGGAGGTCCAGGCGCAGCTCAAGTCCTCCCCGGGCGAGGAGATCTCCGCCGGTAATTATGCCCACAGTCTTGTCCCCGCGGACCACAGGCAGGGCCTTTACCTGGTGGCTGAGCAGGCGGTGGACGACAGTATCCAGGCTGTCTTCCGGATGGACGGTGATCAATTCGGTGCTCATCACGTCTCTGACCCGCAGGGGCATATGAAAAAGGGCCTGGACCGGTTCCAGGGTGACTGTGCCGGAAGTGACAATGCTGTTCACATATGGGAGGAAGGCCTCTATGCGCTCTTTGGTGTCCACAATGTCCACTACAACAGGCAAGTCCTCTGAGAGGCGCAGGATCTTGCTGGTATGAATCCGGCTGGTGGCCCCAAAGCCCAAAAAACCCCGAAAAGCCGTGGCCCCGGCCAGGCCGAAACTTCTGGCCTCCTCCACCAGAACCTGGTATAATGGTTTGTTATGATGCTGATCGATTTCACCGAGATACACGCGCAGGCGCAATGCTTGGTGCATGGGGTCCATAAGAAATCCTTTGTTGAGGAAAGCGTGCCTTCATATGATTCTGGCCAGGCTGATGCCCAGCCATAAGGCCCCGAGCCCGAGGATGGTCTGGCCGAAGTAATTGACCCCGGCCAGGGCCCACTGCGAATCACGCAGGAGC
>JBKHIL010000151.1:0-4959 GCA_046538645.1 Desulfovermiculus sp. | reverse complement strand
CAATGGATTGAAGAGAATGTGCAGATGGACCGCCTTCTGGACATGACCAGAGGGCGAAGATCAGAGATCAGAGGCCAGAGGCCAGAGGACAGAGTTCAGAGATCAGAGGTCAGAAGTCAGAGGTCAGAAGTCAGAGGTCAGGGGTCAGAAGTCAGAGGTCAGAGGTCAGAGGCCAGGGTGCGAATCGGCCTGGCCCGGGATAAGGCCTTTTGCTTCTATTACCCGGAGAACCTTCGTCTGTTGGAGCAGGCCGGGGCCGAGCTGGTTCCCTTTTCTCCCCTTGCAGACAGTAAGCTTCCGGACAATCTGCAGGGTCTGTACCTGGGCGGCGGATATCCTGAACTGCATGCCCGGGAATTGGCTGCCAACAGTAAGCTGCGGGAAGAGATCGTCCGCTATGCTGCCCAGGGCGGTCCTGTGTACGCTGAATGCGGGGGGTTTATGTACTGCATGCACAGCCTGGAAGATATGGACAAAAACACATACCCAATGCTTGGCCTGTTTTCCTTCCGGGCCCGGATGCATGATCGCTTGCGGGCTCTTGGCTACCGGGAAGTCAAGGTGCGGGATGCCACATTGCTCGGCCCGCCCGGAACCGTGATCCGGGGACACGAGTTTCACTACTCATCCATTGTGGAGAAACCGGAGGAGGTGCGTTGCGTGTATTCCCTGCGCGGCCGCAACGGAGAAACCGTGAGCTGTGAGGGATATGCAGTGTACAATGTCCTGGCTTCCTATGTGCATCTGCATTTTGGATCCTGCCCTCAGGCAGCTGAAAACCTGGTGGATTTCTGTCTGAACTGGGCCCAAAAGTCATGATTCGACTCGTGTGAAGTTCAGCTCCCAGATGTTCATCCCTCTTCAGGACATACTGCCAAGCGGATGCTTATGAATACAAAATATCAACCAGACGGATAAGACTATGCGAGAACTCCTTGAATTCGCCCACAGTGAGCTGAGCTCAGGCCGGCCTGTGGTCTGTGCTGTCATTGTCACCAGCAGCGGCTCTACTCCCCGCAGCACAGGTTCGCGAATGGCCGTATCTGTGGATGGCCGATGTCAGGGAACGGTGGGCGGGGGGCCGGCCGAGGCCATGGCCCAGCGCACGGCCAAAACCGTGCATCAAAACCGGCGCAGTGAATTGCTTTCCTTAGATCTGACCGGAAAACAGGCCGCAGACGCCGGCATGATCTGCGGCGGAAAACAGGAGATCCTTCTGGAATATCTCCCTGCCAGCAATGAAAATGCCGCGCTTTTTTCCACCCTGCTGGCTGCCTGGGATGCAGGGCACGGCAGGTCCCTGTGTACGGTCTTTGCCCATTCTTCCCAGGAAACGATTGTTCTGGACCGGTCGCTGGATCCGGACTTGCTTGCAGACACTGTACCGGCTTCCTTAAGGGAAGAAGCCAGGCGACTGGCTCAAAAAGCAAGCCTGCCTGCACTTGTTCAGGAGGATGCCTTCACTCTTCTGGTTGAGCCCATTCGTCCGCCCGGAACCCTGTATATCACCGGGGCCGGACATGTGGGCAAGACCACCGCCGATCTGGCCGCTTATGTCGGCTTTCGGACCTTTGTAATCGATGATCGGGCTGATTTCCTCATTCCTGAACGGTTCCCTCAGTCCAGCAGTCTGCTGCATACCCCGGAGTTTGAAGCCTGCTTTGAACAGCTGGATATGCCTGCAAACAGCTTTATCGTCATCGTCACCAGAGGGCATGTGCATGACAAGAATGTCCTGGCCCAGGCCCTGCAGACCAAGGCCAGGTATGTGGGGATGATCGGCAGCACAAAAAAGAGGGACGCCATCTATGACGCCCTGCGCCAGCAGGGCGTATCTCAAAGCCAGCTGGACCGGGTGCATTGTCCCATTGGGATGTCCATAGGCGCAGATACGCCGGAAGAGATTGCGGTCAGTATTGTGGCCGAGCTCATTCAAGAACGGGCCAAGGTGGGGTAAAGGGGTTTTCGGGCCAGAGCCCAAAAAAACCCTTATGCTAAAATGGACCAATCCATACTTATGCTAAAATGGAAGTCGCAATCATTTGGAAACGTTCATCCAAAAAAAGCAGCAGGAACGTATTCGGACATTGCGGGGAAAGCTCCAATGGGAGGGAGATCTGGACACAATGAGGCTCGATGAATGATTCTGGTCGACTCTTCAGCGTGGGTTGATTACTTCAATGGCCTGCCCAACAAGGCAACTGACTCTTTGGATCAAGCTCTTTCCGAACAGACCGTGCTTATGGGTGATCTCATCCTGATGGAAGTTCTTCAAGGCTTTCGCTCCCAGCGGGACTTCCAAACCGCCAAATCATACCTCACCCAGTTGGATTGTCATAATCTGTGCAGTCCCCGATTGGCTGTGTTGGGAGTCGAGAATTATCGTCTTCTTCGTCGCAAAGGGGTTGCCGTCCGTAAAACCATTGATATGATTATAGGCACCTGGTGTATCGCCCACAATGTCCCTCTCCTACATAATGACAGGGATTTCGATCCCCTGGCAACCCACCTCGGGCTCCCAGTGGTTTAAATATACCATATCCTGGATTAGCAGATTGACCCAGAATAAATACGGGACGTACTATGAGGATGAGCAGATCGCCAAACGCAGAGATTTCATTAATGAGCCGGTTGATTTAGGTTTTAGAGGAATGAAGCATGCCCACAGTGTTAAGGTGTGGTCCATACCGTTTTTTCTTTGTGGCGCTTGATCAGGGAGAGCCTCCACATATTCATGTGCAAAGGGAAAAAATGGTTGCCAAGTTCTGGCTTGATCCCATTATGCTGCAGCACATAGGTGGGTTCGGACGTAAAGAGTTAAGTACCATTGCAAAGCTGGTAAACGAAAACCAGCATCTTTTCATGGAGAAATGGCATGAATTCTTTGGCAGCTGAAAAACATGGAGCAAGGGCTCAAAAGATCGTTGTCAGTGATGATTCTCTGCAAATTGACCTAACTGATGGCCGCACAGTCATAGTTCCCTTAATGTGGTATCCGCGTTTATGGCATGGGACCCCGGAAGAAAGAAGCACTTATCAAATAATTGGGGACGGTGAATACATTCATTGGCCCGAGCTAGACGAGGACTTGACGGTTTCCGGTATTCTAGCCGGACAGAGATCTGCAGAGAGTCCAGGGTCATTGAAGAAATGGCTTAATGAGCGAAGGCAAGAGTAGTTTTACATTCCTCGAAAAAGGGCTGCAACAGTGACATGTTGCACACAGTCCCATTTTGTATACTTCTCTGATTGTGAACAGTTCAAGGAGATGTTAGTGGAGCGGTTCATCGACCAGTTCTTTGGCTTTCCTCCAGGGCCCTTTTTTTCCGAAAAAGCAGTTTGGGCCTGATCCTTTTCCTGGGCCGGGAAGCCAGTAATTGTGCACAACGTGCGGCGGCCCCGCTGCCGGAGAACATATTAGGCAGAGCCCATATCGCATGCACCCTGGACATTGTTCTGGCCTCTTAAGGGATTTACTCCGGTGCCTCTTTTTCCGACAGGCCCGGTCAGCATGGCCAGATTTGCAAGGGAAAGCACATTGTGGGTTCCGCAGATATGCTCGGTTATACCAAAGGTGTAAAAGATAGTAGACTTTTGGGACCTGACGTAGAGCCTGGCAGTCTCTTCTATATCAGCCTTGGGTATTGAAGTCAGCTCTTCAACCCTATCCATTGAATATTCCATGATCGTTGATTTCAATATTTCCCTTGATCCATTCCGAGGGGATTTGGCCAGCCAGTGAGTTCAGCAACAAAGACTTGCCGCTTCCGGTAGGGCCCCGCAGTATGTGGCACTCCCCGGGATGGAGATGGAGAAAGGCATTTTGAATAATGATTCGTTGTTCCGGGGGGACAGAGATGGTGAGTCCCTCCAGGCTGGCGAGAGGTTGTGAAGAGGCTGGAATCAAATATTCTGGGTTCTGGTTCAATAGAGGCCTGCAAAAACTAATGGTATTTGTCTGCGCACACAAGGAAAGACTTTAAAGACTATAAGGAAACATGCGCCTGCAAGATTCTTGCAGGCGCATGTTTCACATCGATCCTCAAAATGAGTACTCCACGCCTGCATACACCGTGCGCCCTGGTCTGGGCAGGGCGTAGTTTTCTTCGTATGCCTCATCCAAAAGATTATCCACTCCCGCGTAGATCTCAAATCCGGAATCAAACAGACTCTTTTGTACTTTGAGATCTACAACCTGATAGGAATCCAGTGTAAGTGTCTTGGATGGATCGACTTTGGAAAAATCGTGTCGCTCTCCGACATACAGATACGAGGCAGAGATTCGCGCATCAAAGGGGCAGGCATAGGAAGCAGTCACAGAAACCTTGTTCTCCGGCCTGTTCTGCAGTTTGCTCGAATTGCGGTCTGAGGAACGATTTTCTGATTCCAGATAGGTATAGGTGGCTTCCAGGTCCAGATTGGGTACAATTCTGGAACTGATCATGGCCTCGAGGCCTTGAAACCTGTATTTGTCCTGGTTTTCGAACGGCTGATCATTGATGCTGCTGATCATTGATGCTCTCGATACAGTCTTCGGCATCGATGTGAAAGGCTGTCAATCCGAGGGTGGTCTGCCAGCCGGGGATGTCCTGTTCCACACCGGCTTCATAATGATAGGTAGTTTCAGCCTGCAGGTCTTCATTGGCCTTGTCTCCCTCGTAGAGCCGGCGCAGGGAGGGAAAGCGAATTTTGCGGGCATGGTTTAGTTTGAGCCTAGTCGTTTCGGTCAGATCATAATAGGTGCCCAACTGGTAACTGTAATCGCTTTCACTCTCTCCGTTGTGCTTCTCCTACCGGTGCCAGCCCAGGCCGGTTACAATATCCAAGGCATTAAAAATATTGACTTCATACTGCAGAGACGAGGACCACAAATCATTGGTCTTATCCAATTCAGTCACTCTGTTTTTCTTGAAATTCTCCTCCCCGCTGTCCCATTGTCCCGTCTGCTCGTCGAGCGGC
>JBKHIL010000150.1:0-4959 GCA_046538645.1 Desulfovermiculus sp. | reverse complement strand
CCCGGGGGCTTTGTATTGAGCGGGTGGGAGAAGCGGCTATTATCGAGATTCCAGGTGTCCCATGCATCTGCGCAGTTGCAATTCCTGAAGCACAGCTCGTTCATATTCTAGGCTGAAAAAAGGGAGCTGGTCATTATCCTTTTCTGCGAACGATTCCATGTACTGGGTTTCTTCCCAAAAATCCAAGAGTTCTTCATTGGGCAGGGTCTTGATTTGATCGGCAACTGTGACATTTTCAAAGTAGGGAAAGTATTGGGCCATTAACCAACTTCCTCCTTTGTTGGTTGAACAATATGCTTGTGCTCCGTCCAAGCCCATAAATTATGATCTAATGTGAGAAATTTTGCAAGTCGTGCGAGGTACAGAAATGCAAATTCTTGCCCAAGTCATGGCTTGATCTGGGATGCCCTGCGCGGTATGCATAGGGGATAGACTCTGTGCAGCAGGGAAAAAGGAGAGGGGCGAATGTCGGTCCTACCTTGGTAATACCCTGATAATTATTATTTTTATTATAAGCATATACCTGCCGCAAGGAAAAGTCACGTGTTCATACCAGCAAATCTGCAAAAAAGACTTCAACAAGCAAACCCCATCATTTATAAAAGCGGGCCGGCTACTCAAGCAGTCATTGCCCAGCAGGAACTGGAAAAAGACCGGGATGTCATACTCATTGTCCCGGATCAGGGAACATTGACTGAGATCCTGGCTGTGCTTTCCCTAATATCCGACTCCCAACCGGAGCAACCGATCTGGGACCAGGACTGGATCAGTCTTCCTGATTTTGGGCCTTGCAAATCCGATCGCACGATCTGGGCCCAGCGCTGGGCAGCGCTGTATGCCTTCAGTCGTCATCCGGGACGGAAAGGCTTCCTCCTTAGTCTGGACAATCTCCTGCCGTATTGGCCCCCTCCCTCGGTCCTGGATCAGGAATCCATGCATATTCGCAAAGGGGAAGACTTTTCTCCGGAGATGCTGGTGGAACAGGCCATCATCCTGGGCTTTGAACGAGTCTCCATGGTCACCCGCAAAGGGGAGTTGTCCTGGCGGGGAGATATCCTGGACATCTATCCTCCCGGATATCCCTGGCCGGTTCGACTGGAATTCTTTGGCGATCTCGTTGAAGGCATGCGGGTCTTTGAGCCCCTGTCTCAGCGCTCCAAACAGGAACTCGAGGAGTTGATCCTTTTACCCTGCGCTCCGGCGGTACCTCAGGAAGGTGTCCACCAGGAGGCCCGGGACTATTGGACCCATCTGTGGACAATCGGCACCCTGGACAAACCGACCAAATCCCATCTGGAGACTGCTTTGGAGGGCGGAGATCATTTCATCTGGCCCGGCCTTTTTTATCCCCAAAGCGTTCCTCTCGGTGAATGGTTTCCACAGGGGGCCAAGTTCCTGCTGGTGGATGCCGATCAGGCCCGGTCGCGGCTGGAAGGCTTTGAAGGGGATTGGAAGGGGTTTGTGCAGGCGGAGAGGGAAACAAATGGATTGCGCTGGCCGGAGCAGTGCCTGATCCAGCCTGCGGCCAGAGCGAGACAGCTGTGGCTGGATCGGGAGCAGATTCTGTTTGAAACCCTGCCGGTAGGAGAGAGGGACAGAAACCTGGCCCTGCCGGAAAGGCGATTTACATCTTTTCAGGATCTGTTCTGGCAGCCGGAACAGCGAAAGCGACCCTGGCGGACACTGGTCCAGAGCCTCAAGGACTGGTCGCGAACTACGACTCAGACCGTGCTTGTGTTCCATACCCAAAACTCCAGACGAAGGTTCCTGGAGTTGATAGCAGAAGAAGATGTGACCATCCATACTGCCTATCGTCCCGATCAGCGTGGTATATTTGCTCTCATCGGGTCTGTGGAAGGCGGCTATGAACTGCAGTGGAATCATGTGCGCATACTGTCTGAGGATGTCCTTCAGCCCAGCCAGGCCCGGGGGGGGAAAGAAAAGAAGAGAGAGAAAGATTTCAAGGGCCTGAAACGGCTGGAGGAGATCGAGGCCGACGATCTTTTGGTCCACCGGGACTATGGGCTGGGCCAATATGCCGGACTGACCCGGATGCAGGTGGATCAGACCGGAAACGACTATCTGGTCCTTATTTATGCCGGGGAGGACAAACTCTATGTCCCGGTGGACCGTTTGAATCTGGTCCAGAAATACAAGGGCCCGGAAAATGCTGCACCGGCCCTTGATCGCCTGGGCAGCACCAGGTGGAGCAAAACCAAGGAACGGGTGCGCAAGGTTCTTGAGGCCATTGCCCATGACCTGGTTCAGATGTACGCTTACCGAAAAGTGGCCAAGGGGTATTCTTATGCCGCGGACCAGGAACTTCTGCGCGAGTTTGAGACCACATTCGGCTTTGAGGAGACCCCGGACCAGGAGCAGGCCATCAAGGATGTATTTGCCGACATGGAGAAGGACGAGCCCATGGATCGGCTGATATGCGGAGATGCCGGGTTTGGCAAAACTGAGGTAGCTTTGCGGGCTTCATTTCGAGCCGTATGTGCAGGCAAGCAGGTGGCCATGCTCTGTCCGACAACTGTTTTGGCTGAACAGCACTATCAGACTTTTAAACAGCGCATGGAAGACTTTTCAGTCCGGGTAGAGATGGTCAGCCGGTTTGTGCCTGCCCGGGAGCAAAAAAAGATCCTGGCTGCAGCGGAAAAAGGGCAGGTTGATGTCCTTATCGGCACCCACAGATTGCTCTCGTCTGATGTGCATATCCCCAATCTTGGACTGTTCATTTTGGATGAAGAGCAACGCTTTGGAGTCAAGCACAAAGAAAAGCTCAAAAATATCCGCCAGACTATAGACGTATTAACCCTGACCGCCACTCCGATTCCACGTACCCTGCAACTTTCTCTGTCCGGGATACGGGGGTTAAGCGTTATCGAGACCCCGCCTCAGGAGCGAAAGGCAGTGCAGACTTCGCTGGTGGAGCGCGAGCAGAAAATGCTCAAAGCAATTCTGCAGCGGGAGCTGGACCGGCAGGGACAGGTATTCTGGGTCTACAACCGGGTTCAGGGACTTCCGAGGGTGAAAGAGTATGTGCAGTCTCTTGTTCCAGAGGCCCGGGTGGCCATGGCTCACGGCCAGATGTCGGAACGAAACCTGGAAGAAACCATGCGCGCTTTCTGGCATGGAGAAATCGATGTCCTGGTGGCCACGGCCATTATTGAATCCGGCCTGGATTTTCCCCGGGCCAACACCTTGATCGTGGATCAGGCCCAGATGTTCGGCCTGGGCCAGCTCTACCAATTGCGGGGCCGGGTGGGACGATCAAGAGAACAAGGCTATGCCTATTTCGTTGTTCCCTCGGTGCAGGACTTGCCCAAGACATCAGCCAAGCGGCTGCAGACCATTTTAGACATGGACTATCATGGAGCCGGATTCCAAGTGGCTATGGAGGATTTACGCCTGCGAGGGGCCGGGAACATTTTGGGTGAAGCCCAGTCAGGAACGATGAGCAAGGTCGGTCTGGATCTCTTTTTAGAGATGCTTGAGCAGGAGGTGCGCCGGGTCAAAGGGGAACCTCTGCAGCAGGAGACGGATCCGGAACTCAATATAACCTTTGAGGCCAATATTCCCGGCACCTATGTATCTGATCCCCAGGAGCGTCTGCAATATTACCGGGGTATGTCGTCAGCCCAGTTTGATGACCAGATAGATGAATGGGTGGCCGATTTGCAGGACCGTTTCGGCTCCGTGCCCGAGCCGGTTCAAAACCTGGCTGCGGTGTTCAAGCTCAAACGCCGCTTGTCAGCTTTACAGGTTCAGCGGGCGGATTTGTTTGCCAACAGACTGGTCGTGTATTGGACAGAAGATTCCAAGCCTTTGGATCCAGAAGCGTTTCTGGCCTGGCTGCAGTCGCAGCACAATCAGGTCAAGTTCGATCCACCGGCAAAATTGGAGTTGCGCTTTGAGGGCAAAGCAAGTATTTCTAGGGCCATTCAAGAGGCAGGCCAGATGTTGGATGAGCTGCTCACCGTTCCGGTTCCGGCCGTCTAGTTCAGAAGTCAGTCACGCCAAGGCGTGATCAGAGATCAGGGAACAGAGGTCAAAGGCCTGTAAAAATAAGCGGCTATAATTCTGTATTGTATCGCAAGTTAACGTGAAATGACTTTTAAGAAAGAAAACCTATGAGTAGACAAGAGAGTAAAACCATGTACCGGGTAGGGAGCGGCCTGCTGGTGGTCTGTGTCTTCATATGCCTGTTGGCCGGTGTAGGTTCAGCCAAGCTCGTGAACCGGATCGTAGCTGTTGTCAATGGGGAGGCCATTACCCTGCATGACTTGAAGAAAGAAGTGGAGCAGGGCGGGTCGAATGTGAATCAAATGAATTCCGAAGACATAAATAAGTCTGAGGATATGCAAAGCCAGGTTTTAGAAGCCATGATCAACGACACGCTGCTCGAACAAGAGGCTGAGCGCTTTGAGATCCAGGTTTCGGATGAGGAAGTCCAAGGCCAGATCGATCAAATACAACAAGAAAACGGTCTCAGCCAGGCAGAGTTTGAACAGGCAGTCAAAGACCAGGGCATGAGTATGGATGAATACCGGCAGGCCTTGCGGGAAGAAATAAAAAAGCGCAAGTTGCTCAGCAACATGGTCCATCAGAAAGTGGTGGTTGCAGATGATGAAGTACAGGAATTTTACCAACAGAACCAGGAAGACTACGGCCAGCCACAGACTGTTCGGCTGCGTTTAATCGTCCATCCCGATCAGGACAAGCTCGAAGAGGTTCGCCAGGCCATAGTTTCCGGGGAGACAAGCTTTGCCCAGGCAGCTGACGATGTATCCCAGGGGCCGGGGGCAGGGCAGGGAGGAGACCTGGGTGAGCTGCGGTGGGAGGATCTGCGTTCTGAATGGCGGGATGTGGTCAGCTCTCTCAACCCGAAAGAGGTAAGTCAGGTTTTTTCTTTGCAAGACAACTATGCCCTTTTATATCTTGAAGAATATACAGATC
>JBKHIL010000149.1:0-4976 GCA_046538645.1 Desulfovermiculus sp. | reverse complement strand
GGCAGCGAGAACTCGTTGAGCCCCACTGCTGACCGCTGCTCTCTTTTCTCTTGACCGGCCTCTTCGCTCCTGTCAACCTAATGGTAAAAGAGCTGTCTGGAGGATATATGACAAAAATTGAAGAAATCAAAATTTTTAAGGCTTTTTGATTGAACGCCCGTCATCTCATAGTTGCCATGGACCAAAATTCTGCACAACCAACCCATATCCCCTTTGTCTTTCCCGGCCTGGAGCGCGTTCAGTGCCGGTTCACCACCTGTTTTGGAGCCCATCGGACAAAATCCGGGGACTGCAGGACGCAGATCCAGGAAATGCTGGACGCCCCCTCCTGGCTGGACATGGAGCAGGTCCACGGCCCGGACATAGTCTTTATCACCGATCCGGACAGGCAATACAGCGAGTCAAGGCCGGTGGCCGATGCCCTGGCTACAGATCTGCCCTGCCAGGCCCTTGCGGTCTCAGTGGCCGACTGCCAGCCCCTGCTTCTGGCCCACACTTCAGGCCGGTTCATTGCCGCCCTGCATGTGGGCTGGCGGGCCAACCGGGCCGGTGCTCCAGGACTTTGGATACAGCAGATATGCGCAAAATATAAGATCCTGCCTTCTGAGATTATGGCTGTGCGCGGCCCCAGTCTGGGTCCGGGAAAGAGCGAGTTTGTCAACTTCGGCGCGGAATGGGGACCGGATTTTTCGGACTACTTCAATCAGACCACACGCACTGTCGATCTCTGGCGTATGAGCCGGGACCAGCTGGTGCAGGCCGGGTTGGTCCCGGAAAATATCTTCAGTCTGGATCTGTGCACCTACTGCCTGCCCGGGCTCTTTTATTCCTACCGCCGGGACAGAACCATCGGCCGTCAGGCCGGAGTTATCTGGATTGAGCCCTCACTCTGAACATCAGGATATAAAGCACTGGGCACAGAAAGAGGGTCAGCAGGGTGGAAAAGGCCAGGCCGAACATGAGCACGTTGGCCATGGGCCGCCACAGCTCTCCGCCCTGCAGGGCCAGAGGCAGAAGACCAAGAATCGTGGTGCAGGCGGTCATGACAATGGGCCGCAACCTCTTCTGGGCCGCATCAAGCACGGCCTGGACAGTACTCTCCTCATCCTGGCGCTCAATCTCGATCTGATCGATCATCATGATTGCGTTATTTACCAGAATTCCGGCCAAGCTGATCATCCCCAGCAGGGCCATAAAGCCAAATGGAGAGCTGGTGATCAGCATCCCCCCGACCACCCCGATCATGGCTGGAGGCAGGGTCAGCAGGATGATCCCCACCCGGCGCAGGGAGTTGAACTGCACCATAAGGATAAAGGCGATAAGCCCCAGGGCCAAAGGCACATTGACCAGGATAGACCGGTTGGCCTTTGCTGACTCTTCAAACTCACCACCATAGGCTATATCGTATCCCCAGGGCCAATCCTGGGCATCCTGCATCTTCTGCAGGCTGGGGATGATATGAGCGTGCAAAATTTGATTGGCAAAATATCCGGGGGCCACATCCGCTTTCACAGTTAAGGTACGTTCACCGTTTCGATGCCGGATATTTCCTGGCTGCCACGCAAGCTCAGGCTCAGCCACCTGGCCCAGAGAGACACTTCCCTCCCGGTGCGGCGAATAGACCTGCACCGCGGTCAATCCCTCCGGGTCACCACGTACACTCTCTGTGGAGCGCAGAATAATCGGGATGATGTCTTCCTCCTGACGGTACTCGCTGATCTCAAGCCCGGAAAAATGCCCATACAGGGATGCGGCGATATCTTCAGTGCTCAAACCGGCCCTTTGGGCCCGATACTGGTCCACATCCAGGACCAGCTTCTTGGTCCACTCCCCCCAGTCGTCCCAGACTGAGACAATGCCCTCCAGCTCAGAGACTACCGATACAATGCGGTCCCGCAGGGCGTAGAGGGTCTTTTGCTCATCTCCGGAGATCCGGATCTGGATCGGGGCTCCGACAGGCGGGCCCCGTTCCAAAAGGTTGACTGAAGCCCTGGTGTCGGGAAACCGGGCCTGGATCTCCTGTTCAATCCTGCCCCGCAGCTTCCAGGCCTGATCCACGTTTTGGGTCTTGACCACACAAAAGGCATAGTTGGGCTTGAGCTGCTCCGGCTCCAGGGCCAGATACCACCGCGGACCGCCATATCCGACAAAGATGCCTACGGACTCTACCGCCTTCTGCTGCTCCAGCCATGTCTGCAGCCGGGCCGCCCTGTCCCGGGTGGCTTCAATATCCACTCCATATGGCTGCCAGAAGTCAACAACCACAATCTCCCGCTCATTGGGCGGAAAAAACATGCTGGGAACAAAGGTGAATCCCCATCCGGACAGGACCATGAGCCCCAGCACACAAAGAAGAAATGTCTTTGGCCGCAGCAGACAGCCAGCCAGAAACCGATTATATATTCGATAAACTGTCCGCTGCCTGTTTCGAGTCCCCTTGCGGGGCGGTGCAAGCAGGGTGGAGCTGAGCAGAGGTACAAAGCTCATGGCCAAAAGCCAGGACATGAGCAGGCTCACGGTAACCACTGTAAACAGGGAGCCGGTGTATTCTCCGGTCATGGACTGAGCCAGGGGGATGGGCAGAAAAACGCATATGGTGGTCAAAGAAGCGGTCAGCAAAGGCAACCACAGTCTGTGCACGGCCTGAATGGCCGCCTTGGTCCGGGTCAGGCCCCGGGAGAGTTGAACCAGGATATATTCGCTGACCACCACCGCATTGTCCACCAGGATGCCTAAAGAGATGATCAAGGCCCCGATGGAGACCACCTGCAGCTTCACCCCCAGAAGGCGCATCACAGCCACTGCGCCCAGCATGGCCATAGGGACCAAAAGCCCGGCCGTCGCTCCAGTCCGCCAGCCGACAAATAAAAACATGACCAGGATCACGAACCCAAAAGCCTGCAGCAGATTGCGGGTGAAGTCAGAAATGGCCTCCTGGACATGAGCGGGCTGGAACATGAAGATGTCCAGATCCATACCCAGAGGGAGCATAGCTTCAAGTTCAGGCATTCTGTCTTTGATCCGGTCACCCAGACCGACGATATTTCCATCTTCGACCATGCTCAGGGCCAGAAGAATGCTTTCCTGCCCCTGGTACTGGACCATTTCCCGGGGCGGATCGGCATATCCCCTGGTTATCCCAGCCACATCCCCGAGCATAACGGTTTCCGCCTGTCCAGGGATATGGATCAGGGTTTGCCTGATGTCCTCAAGGCTGGTGAATTCTCCGGTGGATTCCAGGACTATGCGCTCTGGTCCTGCCTGAATCTCCCCACTTGGCTGCAGGGTATTCTGGTTTTGTATCTGCCCGGCCAATTGACGGGGAGAGAGGCCGAGATCAGCCAGGCGGGAATTGGAAAACTCAATAAATATGCGCTCTTCCTGCACTCCATGGACAATGACCTTGGATACGTCCTCAAAGGTGAGCAGCTCATCCCGGAGCTCTTGACCCATATCTTTGAGCTCCCGCGCGGTATACTCCTCTCCGGTGAGGCAGAGCAAAATACCAAAGACGTCGCCGAACTCGTCATTGACCACCGGCTGACCGGCCCCTTGCGGCAGAGAGGGCACCGTGTCCCGGACTTTATTGCGCAGGTTTTGCCAGATGGGCTGCATATCGGTGAAATGTTCATACACATCGACATAAATAACCGAGAGCCCGGCCATGGACTCAGAGGTGATGGTCTCCACCTCACCCATCTCCCGGATCCGGTCCTCAAGCTCATCTGTGACCAGGTTCTCCACCTTTTCCGGAGCAGCCCCGGGATAGGAGGTGATGACCACTGCCCGGCGAACAGTAAAGGTCGGATCTTCCAGCCTGGGCATGCTCCAATACGACCAGACTCCGGCCAGGGCCAGAAGAGCAAAAAAGACCAGGGCAGTCCGACTATTCTTCAGGCACAGGGCGGCCAGATTCATCAAGTATGCGAACCTCCATGTCCTCCTGCAGGCGATGGACGCCCCGAAGGACTATAGTTTCTCCCTGGTCCAGGCCGGAAAGGATCTGCACTCCCTGCTCCGCAAAGGTTCCCACCTGCACCTCGCGCTTGCCCACTCTGGAGCTTTGCCTGTTCACCACCCACACATATCTCTTCTGCCCGGCCTGACCAAAAACAGCCTGAGCCGGAACGTGAGCACTTTGTTTCACCGGATACAGGTTCAGGCTGGCCTGGGCGGCCATTCCGGCCCTGATGTCCTCCTCCTGCTCCTGCAGAGTAAGCTCCAGCGGATAGGTGCTCAAAGGACCGGCCTGGACCCCGGCTTCACTGACCCGGGCCGCAAATTTCTTCCCGGACAGGGCATCAATACGCACCCTGGCCCTGGTCCCGATCTCGATCCTGGCAATGATCGATTCCGGCACCTGGATTCGAACATGCATATCCTGATCTGAATTGAGAACCACCACCGGCATCCCGGCCTGCACCGTCTGATGAACCTCCACAGGAACATCGGCCACATGTCCGGCCAGAGGGGCGCGCAGCATGCAATCCTTGAGATCCTGCTCAGCAAGGGAGAGGGCATTTCGGGCTGCTTCCTGCCTGGCTTCCAGGGCCTGCAGACTTCCCCTGGTCTCGTCGAGCTCTTTTCTGCTGATGTTTTGGGTCTCGTACAAGGCCTTTACCCGCCGGTAGCTGGATCTGGCTTCCTGCAGCCGGGCCTGGACCTCCCGCAGCCTGGCCCGCCTCTCTTCAACTGCCAGCTGATAGTCACCGGGATCCAGTCGGGCCAGGACCTGCCCGCGTTGGACCCGGGAGCCTTCTTTGACGAAAACCTCCTGAATCCGCCCGTTTTGTTCAAAACTCAGCCGGGTCTGTACCGCTGCCTGCACCTGGCCGGGATAATAAACCCGGCTGGGGCCATCCGGTTCAGGCACGGTCATGGTCACCACCGGCCTGGGCCGGGATGGTGCCGAAGAGTCGGAATCCACTTCCGGCTGTCCATTGCAGCCCGGGAAAATGAACACCGCAAGCATAAGG
>JBKHIL010000148.1:0-4977 GCA_046538645.1 Desulfovermiculus sp. | reverse complement strand
CCTATGTTTGACACTGCTCCTCGCCACAAGACTTCGGTTCTGATTATCGGTTCCGGAATTGCCGGATGCACTACCGCCCTGGAGCTGGCCCACGCCGGCATGGAGGTCACCCTGGTCACCTCCGGGTCCGAACTTGCCAGCGGCAACTCTGTCCTGGCCCAGGGCGGCATAGTATATCAGGGGGGAGACGACTCCCCGGACAAGCTGAAAAAGGACATCCTGACTGCTGGCTGGAATGTCAACTACTTGCGCGCGGTTCAGTATCTGGCCAAGCACGGGCCGGAAGTGGTCCGAGAGCTTTTGCTGGAGACCCTGGACATCCCTTTTGAACAGGACCAGGACAAGACCTGCAAGCTGACCCGGGAAGGGGGCCACAGCTTAAACCGCATCCTGTACTGCGCCGATTATACCGGCCGGGCCATTATGCAGGGTCTGCACCGGGCAGTCTCCCTGCAGCCGAACATCGATGTCCTGACCAACCGCATGGCCATAGACCTCCTGACCACCCACCACCACTCCACCAAGCTTGAATTTCATTACCAGCTGGTTAATCAGTGCGTTGGAGCCTATTTTTACAACCTGCGCACCGGTCAGGTAGAGACCCTGATGGCCGATGTCACCGTGCTGGCCACAGGGGGTGTGGGCCAGATTTATGTACACACCACCAATTCCCGCACATCCATAGGCTCGGGGCTGAGCATGGGCTATCGCAGCGGGGTGAAAACCATGAACTGTGAATACATCCAGTTCCACCCCACCGCCCTGTTCCAGAGGGGCGGGCAGCAATTTCTGATCTCCGAGGCTGTGCGGGGAGAAGGGGCGCGCTTTATCCGCATGGACGGCACCCCGTTCATGAAGGAGTATGATCCCCGCGGAGACCTGGCCCCCCGGGATGTAGTCACCCGGGCCATTGTCCAGGAAATGCTCAAGACCGGAGACGACTTTGTCTACCTGGATGCAGCCAACTATGTGGCCGGAGATATCGCGGCCCGTTTTCCCACCATCTATCAAAAGTGCCTGGAAATCGGGGTAGACATGAGCAAGGATCCAATACCAGTGGTCCCGGCCGCTCATTTCTTTTGCGGCGGTCTGCTGGTGGACCTGGAAGGCCGGACCACCCTGAACCGGCTGTACGCTGTGGGCGAATGCAGCTGTACCGGAGTGCATGGGGCCAACCGTCTGGCCAGCACTTCCCTGCTGGAGGGCCTGCTCTGGGGCCGAAACGCCGCCAAATCCATTGTCTCGCGCATAAAGCGCAAGAACAAGCTCAGCCAGAAGCTCATGCACTCCATTCCGGACTGGTCCAATCCAGGCACTGAAGACAATGAGGATCCGGCCCTCATCGCCCAGGATTGGGCCCAGATAAAAAACACCATGTGGAACTATGTGGGTATTGTGCGCACCACGTCCCGGCTCAAAAGAGCCCATCAGGACCTGCAGAACTTAAGCCTCCGCCTGCATGAATTCTACAAGAACACCCCCATCAGCAAATCCCTGATCGAGCTCTTTCACGGCTGTCAGGCCTCGGTGGTCATCACCCAGGCCGCCCTGAAAAACACCCGCAGCCAGGGATGCCATTACCGGGCAGATGGGTAAGGCGTATAAGGTCATCATTTCGTGCGCGGCTCCATCCTGATCATGACCCTGCTGATCATCAGCGTCCTGGTGGTTACGGTAACCGAAACCATGCGCCGTATGCAGGTGGAGCAGGTCAGTGCGGCCATTTTTTCCTCCACGGCCCAAGGCCGGGCCCTGAACCGGTCCGCCCAGGCTCAGGTCCAGCATCTTTTGGCTCAGGACCTGGCTGACCAGGAGCAAAAGGCCGACCATCCCGGCGAGGCCTGGGCCTTGTTTCCGGATCAGGACCAGGTGGCTCTGCCCCCTTTGCCCCCCGGCCAGCTCAATGCTACCATTAATGATGAGCAGGGCAAGTTCCCGATCAACTCCCTGGTCACGGACAACAGCTCCTGGAGTGAAGCCCACCGGCAGACTCTGGCCAACCTCCTGGGCAATCCTCCATTTTCTTTGTCAGAAGAAAAAGTCTCTGAGCTGATGCCCCGGATCAAGGACTGGCTGGATGCAGACAATCGCCCAACCGGAGTGCACGGGGCAGAGATTGATACCTACGCCCTGGAGAAGGACAACGCCACCTGCCGCAACGGGCCCTTGCTCTTTGCCCGCGAGCTGATGCTGGTCAAGGGCATGCCAGATGATGTATTCACCCCCCCAGATGACCGGCCCGGGCTTGATGACCTGATAAGTGTCCATACCCGGGGGAATATAAACATCAACACGGCCGGACCGGAAATCCTGGCCGCCATGGTCAATCCGGATGTGAGCCGGGAAACAGCTGCTGAGTTTGCAGCAGAAATGATCACCTATCGGCAGAATCCCATGCACTTCGAGTTTCTGTCTGAATCGGACTGGTACCGAAACCGCATGGCCGGATACAATGACATCCAGCTCCCGGCCAAGCTGGTGACCACCACGAGCGATATCTACGCCTTGAGGTTCACCGCCCGAATCGGCGGCACCCAAACATCCAGGTATACGGTTCTCAAGCGGGAAGACTCCAAGGATGGAACGAGCTTCCTCACTCTGCATACGGAAACAGAATAAACAGGAAAATAATGAGCAGACGCATACTGGGTATAGAGATTGGTTCAAACTCCATCCGGGGAGCCTGTGTCTCCAAAAGCTGGAGGCAGACCCGCCTGGAGGATCACTTCACAATAGATCTTCCGGCGGTTTACGAAGTCTCAGAGGCAGCCCCGCTTTTACGGGACAGACTTGACGAACTCTCTTTTCCCTGCGATCACGCTGTGCTGAGTTTCAACGACTGCCAGGCCTTGCTTCACCCCTTGAGCTTTCCGTTTACAGATCAGGGCAAGATACGGGAAGTGGCTGGATTTGAGCTGGAGAGCCAGCTTCCGATTTCCCTTGCTGACTATGCCTGGGACATCCTGCCCCTCGGTCCGGGACAGACTGGAGGGCAATCCGTTCTAGCCGTTTTGTACCCTTTGGACATTGTTCACTCCTGGGTGAAGCAGCTGCAGGCCTTGGGCCTTACGGTCTTCAAGGCCGAAATTCGGGCCACTGCCCTGGCCGAGTGGCTGAAAAATTTTCCTGTCTCCGGGCCCAATTCATCACTCGTATTTTTTGCTGATGAGCAGACCATCCATCTCCTCTGGATTCAGAACCAGCGTTTGATCAGCATACGCTGCTTGCCATTCGGCATCCGCCATATCCATGACGAAATGGGCCAAAAAGGACTTCTGGAGTCAGAAAAAGACCCTCAATCCGCGGCATCGAATCTTTTTGCGCTCTCACCTGGCATATGGGAGCAGGCCCCGAGCTTTGGACAGCTCCTGCGCGAAACTTCCATGACCTTAATGGCCGCCCAGAGTCAAGAAGCTCCCCGCAACATCATTTTTTCCAGCCCTGTTCCGAAAACGTCCGGCCTGGGAGATGCCCTGGCCGCCGCTCTTGAATTGGAGATCCTGGAGCCTTCAAAGGCCAAAACCCCCTTCAGCCTGCTCCAGGAGAGTCCTCCCTCCCACCTCCCGGCCATTGTGTCCGCGATGGCAGGGCACAGGAATGGTAAGGATTTCAACCTCCTGCAGTCCACTCATGGCGTTCATGAGCAAAACAGAGTCTTGCGCCCGCATCTTCGTTTTGTTTTTTTGTCCCTGGCGGCCATCCTTTTGAGCTGGGGGCTGGCCTTTGGCCTGGATATATATCAGCACAAATCCAGGCTTCAGGAATTAAACGAGCAGCTTTCGACCGTATTCGAGGAGATCGCCCCGGATGCAGCTGCCAGTGTAAATCCATTGCAATACACACGTGTAGTGAAAGACCGCATCCAAAAGCTGCAGGATCGCGGCAGGGGTGAGAATCAAGCCTTTGTATCCGCCAGCCGGACCCTGGAGGTTGTCAGCTCTTCCCTGTCCCCGGAAGCCGAAGTTCAAATTACCTTGTTTGCCCTGGATGGAACACGTCTGCGCATGGATGGGCTGGCCCCGGATTTTAAAACTGTAGATGCAGTCAAAAATGCCCTTGAGGATGCGGACCTGGTGCGTGAGGTCAATATTACCGGAGCCAATGCAGCTCAAGATGGGGGCGGGATCACCTTTGGTCTGAGCCTGAATCTGAGGGAAAAACAATGACCAGCAGACAAAGAAGACGTATTCTTTATGCCGCAGCCGCCGGCTGCATCCTCCTGGCCCTGTTCCAATGGGGCTTTATACCGGCCCAGAACTACCGGGCCGATCTGCAAACCCGGCAGGAGCAGCTCATCCAGCGCATTCAGGAGCTTAAGGCTCTGGGCCGGGAATTGGAACAGGCCAGAGAATCGGCGACAGCAAAAGAACCGGGCGGGAATAAACCGGCTGGCTTCACCCTGTTTACCTTTTTGGAGGAGCAGGCCTCGGCGGATAAGATTAAAAACAGCGTCGAATTCATGCGCCCGCTCAATGAACAGAGAAACGGCAGAGCTCAGGAAAAAGTGCAAATGCGTCTCGATTCTGTCCCCTTGAACCGTCTGACTCCTTTCCTTACCCATGTCGAGCAGGCTCCGGAGGGCATATTTATCGAACGGATCACGATCCGCTCCCCCCGGCAGACCCCCGGCCAGCTGCAGGTGGACGTTGTGTTTACAACATATGTTTGACCTCAGGCCGGTCAAAGCCTAAAAAAGCTTAAAACAGACCAGCCTGCATCCTGGCATGAAACAAGGCATACCCCCGGCAGCTGACCTGACCGTCAGTTTCATCCTTGATCAAAGAGACTTCTCCCGCCAGCAGCGGCGCTGATGTCCGGCGTCTGGCGTCCGACATCCGGCTTCCGATCTCCTCCCCCCGCTTCAGACTGCCTTATCGCTCAAGTCGCTCACAGTCCTCTGCCTTCTGATCTCTGACCTCTGATCTCTGATCTCTGCCTTCTGATCTCCGTCCTCCGTCCTCTGACCTCTGTCCTCTG
>JBKHIL010000147.1:0-4978 GCA_046538645.1 Desulfovermiculus sp. | reverse complement strand
AATCATGAGGAAAAACAATGGACCAACATCCTCCCTATACCTCCATGACCCCTGAAGAGGCCGGCCAAAGAACAGAAAGGCTCCGCCGCCTGGTATGGATCATGTATGTCCTTTACGCTGCCACCCTTATTTCCGGTTTTACCTCCATTATTGGCGTGATTATGGCCCATTTCAAGGAAAAAGAGGCCGCCGGCCTTGATCCGGTCCTGACCAGTCATATCTCCTGGCTCATCCGCACCTTTTGGTGGGCCCTGGCCTGGTCCGTGGCTGCAGCTGTACTCTATGCCCTGTTCATTACAGCGCCGCTGGGAGCCCTGATTTCCCTTGCTGCCGGCATATGGTTTATGTACCGGGTTATCCGGGGCGCTTTCCGCCTGCACCGGGAAAAGGCTATGCCTGTGAGCTGATTTGAAACTTGTCATTTTATCTTGAATGCCATAGTATTTATTACTCAAATCACACGTATGAAAGGATTTGCCAGCACGGATTGAAAAAAGTCAATCGAAGAAAATTCCAGGAGACAAGTTCAGGTCATATGGACGCCCCAACCTTGATAGAAGCATATACTGTGAAGGATTATGATCATTGGGAGGGCGACTGGGAACTCATCCAGGGTCAGCCTCTCGCCATGACCCCGTCTCCGGGAATTGGGCATCAAAGGCTCATAGCTGCCATCTTCCGCCAGATGGACATCGCCCTGCAAAACTGCCCTGACTGCGAAGCCTTGTTTGAGATTGATGTGGAGCTCGCCGCAGATACAGTGGTCCGGCCAGATCTCGTGGTCATCTGTTATCCGGCGTACGGCCAGCGCTTGACCAGAGCTCCGGAACTCATCTTTGAGGTTGTTTCTGCCCGGAGTGCTCGCCGGGATGAAATGATCAAGCGTGAAATCTACCAGCAGGAGGGAGTTAAATACTATATCCTGACCTATCCGGAACTCAAAAAAGCCAAGGTATACCGTCTCACTCAAGGTACATACCAAAAGCTCGGAGATTTTCAGGACGAAAGATTCACCTTTGAGCTCTCCAAGTGTCACATTGAATTTGATTTTTCCCGGATTTGGTCAATTCGTTAGATGAGCCCCGGCACGCATGCCGCGTAAAAATTTTTAAGCGTCTGATCGCAGACTACCCCCACCACAACATCCCTGCCCTGACAACAAACATAACCACAACGGTCAAGACCACGGCCATCCCGGCCAGACGATTGGCTTGCAGGATGTGCCGGGCCCTTAAAGGATATACTGGATCTCCAAGTCGAGGCCGGCTGGAGACCTGGCCGTGGTAGCGGCCTTCCCCGCCCAGCTGGACCCCCAAAAGCCCGGCCATGGCCGATTCGGCCTGTCCTCCATTGGGACTGAGATGTGTGTTCCGGTCCCGGAGAAATATCCGCCACCCCCTTTTGGCCGGATAGCCCAGCAGTCCTCCTCCGAGCAGAAGAACCAGAGCCCCAAGCCGAGCCGGGATCCAACTGACCACGTCATCGAAGCGGGCAGCAGCCATGCCGAAATCTTTATACCCCCCAGTCGTATACCCCCACATGGAATCCAGGGTGTTCACCGCTTTGTACATCACCGCCCCTAAGGGTCCGAAAAGAAAGGCAAAGAACACCGGAGCGATCACTCCATCCACACTGTTCTCCGCCACGCTCTCTACACAGGCCCGGCTGATCTCCGGGGCATCAAGCTGTTCAGTATCCCGGCCCACAAGCATGGACACCGCATGCCTGCCCTCTTGAATATCTCCTCTTTCTAAAGCGTGATATACCCGCATGCTGTGAACGCGCAGGTCCTTGGCCGCAAACGTGGTCCACAAAACAAGGATTCCGCCCAGATCTGAGGCCAGCTGATGCAGCTGTCCCAGGCCCCAGAGCACGGCCCAGGCCAGAACCCCGGTCACGGTGAAGACCAGCAGCAGACCGAAGACCCCGGCCCAGAACTGATTGGTCATCTGATAGCGAAGGCGCTTTTCCACACCCACGGCCAGGGCCCCGATCCAGCGCACCGGGTGCGGCCAGCCCTGGGGATCGCCGATGAGCTGATCCAGGGCCAGGGCGCACAGGATTTGAATCTCCAGAGGGATCATGAAAGCCCCAGCTCCTTTTTGATCCTCTTAACATCCAGATGCTCCCGGACCACATCCGCCAGACGGTCCAGGGCCGGCTCCAGGTCATAGCGGACCTGGACCGCGCCCAGGGGCGAGAGGCCTTGCTTCACACGCAAGCGGTCAATAAACCAGCGCCGGAACTCATCGGCATCAAACAGGCCATGCAGATACGCCCCCCAGATGGTGGCTTTCCTGTTTTCCGCTTCCACCCCCCGGTCATCACCCTGTCCCAGACGCAGGACCGGCCGCCCCCCATCGGCCCGGGAACGGCCGTGATGGATTTCATACCCCTTAACCGGCAGGCCGGAAGCACAGTGTATGCCCTGACGCAGAGTCAGGGTCTTGTCCGGGGCCATAACTGTGCGCATGGGCAGCAGACCCAATCCCTCCATCTCCTGGGTATCCGACTCCAGACCGTGGGGATCAGCAATCGTCCGGCCCAGCATCTGATAGCCGCCGCATACACCGACAACTTCGCTTTTCCCCTCTTCCGCAAGTTTTTTGATCCCGGCCCCGAGCCCATTGGCTTCCAAAAAAGCAAGATCACTGGCCACGCTCTTGCTTCCGGGCAGAATCACGGCCGCCGGCTCATTGAGATCCTCCGGTCTGCGCACCAGCCTGAGACGAACGTCGGGTTCCTGCAAAAAGGGCTCAAAATCGGTGAAATTGGAGATGTGCGGGAGATCGATAAGGGCGATCTCCACTCCCTCCTTGTGCTCTGAATTCACTGCCCGCCATCCGGACTTAAAGCTCACCGAGTCCTCGTCCGGCAGTCCTAGATCCCGGATATGGGGAATAACGCCCATGACCTCCCTTCCGGTATGGCCCAGGGTGATATCCAGGGCAGGATCCAGAAGGGAAGCGTCCCCCCGGAACTGATTGATGACAAACCCGGAAACGAGCTCCCGCTCCCATTGGGCCAGGACCTCCATTGTACCCACAAAAGAGGCGAACACACCGCCCCGGTCTATATCACCGATGAGCAGCACCCTGGCTCCGGCCTCCCTGGCCATGCGCATGTTCACGATGTCGTGGGCCTTCAAATTGACTTCCGCCGGGCTCCCGGCCCCTTCCAGGACCATGACCTCGTGCTCCGCGGACAGGGAGGCATAGCACTCCTGCACCGCCTCCCAGGCTGTGGTTTTGTAGTGCACGTAATCCAGGACCTGCATGTTTCCCACCGGATGTCCGCGGACAATTATCTGGCTTCCGGTCTCGCTGTTGGGCTTTATGAGCACCGGATTCATGCGCACATCCGGATCCAGCCTGCAGGCCTGGGCCTGGACCACCTGGGCCCGGCCCATCTCACCCCCGTCTCTGGTGACAAAGGAATTTAAAGACATGTTCTGGGCCTTGAACGGGGCCACCCGATAGCCGTCCTGCAGCAGGATGCGGCCCAGGGCAGCCGTCAAAATGCTCTTGCCGGCATTGGAGCCGGTACCTTGAAACATGAGGGCCGGGACCCGGCGTTTGATCCTTTTTTTTCTTTGCCGGGCATATTTTGAGCCCAAACATGCAGCCAGGGCCTGAACCAGGCTCTGGTTGTCCTCCTGGCTGCGGACAGCAATCCGAAAATAGGTGTCGTCCAGGCCCTGGTAGTTGGTACAGGTACGGATGGCCAGGCCCCGGCTGAGAAGAGATGCGGCCAGGGATACTGCATTTGTGTTTGCATCTTCCACCCGGCATAAAAGATAGTTGGCCTCTCCGGACACCACCCGCATCCCGGATATGCCGGCCAGATCAGAAATCAGTTCCCGGCGCAGCTCAGTCACCAGATCCCTGCTCCGGGCCACATACTCCTCGTCTCCGGCTACGGCTGCCCCGACATCCAGGGCCAGGCTGTTCACACTCCAGGGGGGCAAGACCCGGCGCACATTTTCTGCTCTCTGGGCAGGAAACAGGCCGTATCCCAGACGCAGTCCGGGAACGGCAAATATCTTGGTCAAAGACTTCAGCACAACAATGTTGGGAATATCCGGATCAAAGCAAGTCTGCAGGCCGGGGACAAAATCGAGAAAGGCTTCATCGATCACAAACAGCGACAAAGGATTGCTCCGGGCCATCTCCTGAATTGTATCCGGAGGCAAGGAGATGCCGGTAGGATTGTTGGGCTGGCCCAGGAAGACGATCTCCTGTCCCTGCAGGCGGGAGGCAAGCACATCCCAATCCAGAACAAACCCTTGCTCCGGCCGCAGGAGGATATGCTCTCCATCCAGTCCGGCCTGCTCCGCGGCCGGGGCATAATCAATGTAGCAGGGAGCAGGGATGACCGCCCGGGTCCACTCTCCGCTGCGGGGAAGGGCGAAAAGAAGCTCGGTGGAACCGTTGCCCAGGAGGATATGTTTTTGGTCCACCCCGTGCTTATCAGCCAGCAGCCTGCGCAGTTCCAGGCCCTCCGGGTCCGGGTAGTGGACAATCCGGTCCAGACTGCGGCTGATCACAGCCCGCAGGCACTCCGGGGGTCCCAGAGGGTTGATGTTGGCGCTGAAATCCACAATCTTCGTCCCGTCCATACCGGCCCGGCCGGCCAGTTCCTGGATATTTCCCCCATGTCTGCCCATTGTCTGTCTCACCTCTTAAAGATTGTTTCTGAGTTGCCAGCTTTCAGATTTGCCTCTGGCAAATCTGAAAGCTGGCAACTACTCTTTCTTCTTTTTCTTCCTGCCGCTTCGCACCTGCTTGAGCCATTCGGCCTGGGCCTGCTGATACTGCTCTTCTGTCTCTTTCCAGGCATAGTCCTCCGGATCGGGCTTTTCCCGGGCCTTGGATCCTCTTTTGGCCCCGGGCAGATTCTGCATGGCTCGCACCAGCCTGTCCACCCAACTTTGGCCTGATTTTTTGCTCTTTTCCTCAGCCATTGATCACCTCTTTTG
>JBKHIL010000023.1:0-11491 GCA_046538645.1 Desulfovermiculus sp. | reverse complement strand
GCCCTTACCCTTCATAGTAGGAACGCAGTATCTGGCTCCGAGAGGGATGCTTGAGCTTGCGCAAGGCCTTTGCCTCAATCTGCCTGATCCTCTCCCGGGTGACATTAAACAGCTTCCCTACCTCTTCCAGGGTATGGTCGGAACGTTCTCCGATTCCAAAGCGCTTGCGCAGGACCTGTTCTTCCCTGGGGGTAAGTTCGGACAAGAGCTGCTGGATTTGGTCTCCCAGCTTGGTGTGTACCACTTCATCGGCCGGAGCCAGGGCTCTCTTATCTTCGATAAAATCTCCAAGGCTGGAATCCTCTTCATCTCCGATCGGGGTCTCCAAAGAGATGGGCTCCTTGGCGATACGCAGGACTTTTTTTACCTTTTCCAGAGGATAATCCATTCGTTCGGCGATCTCTTCCGGCAAAGGATCCCGGCCCAACTCCTGGACCAGATACCGGGAAGTGCGTACCAGCTTGTTTATGGTCTCAATCATATGGACCGGGATACGAATGGTCCGGGCCTGATCGGCAATGGCCCGGGTAATGGCCTGCCGGATCCACCAGGTGGCGTAGGTGGAGAACTTGTATCCCCGCTGATATTCAAACTTGTCCACCGCCTTCATCAATCCGATGTTTCCCTCCTGGATCAGATCCAGAAACTGCAGTCCCCGGTTGGTATATTTCTTTGCAATGCTGACCACCAGGCGCAGATTCGCTCGAATGAGTTCCTGCTTGGCCCGCAGGGCCATGCGGTTGCCATTCTCCATCCGCCAGAGGATATCTTCCAGTTCGTGGACGTCATGACAGCATTTCTCCTCCAGACGCTGCAGGATTTCCTGCTTTCCAGTGAGCATCTCCTTAAAAGAAAACACCTCCTCCACCGTCATCCCCAACTCATCTGCCAGAACCACGGGGTTAACCTCCCGCCGGTCCAGTTGGCCAAAGAGCTCTTCAATTTCCTGCTGGGTCTTGCCAACCGAGAGGATGTAGGCTGAATAATCCCGCTGGCAGTTGTTCATCTGCCGCACATAGTCGCTTATGTTCTCAATGATCTCGTCAATGAGCTTCTTTTCCAGCTTAATGGCCACCAGCCGGTCTACGATCTCATGCTTGTACTCCAGAATTCGATCCTGAACCCCCCGTACCCGCTTGTTCAGGGTGGCAGTCTCTCCTACCCTGGTATACACACCTTTTTTCTTGCGGTAGATCTGCCTGATCTCATCCAGGAGATTAATCACCCGCTGGCGCTGGTTCATCTCCTCTTCAGTCGGGTCGTCCTCTTCTATGGTTTTGACCACATCTTTGAGTTTGGCATTGCCCTTTTTGAGCTCCTCACCTATGCTGATTAAATACTCAATGGCCACCGGGACCTCGGCCAGGGCATACAAGACCTCGAGTTCGCCGGCCTCGATTTTCTTGGCAATCCGAACCTCTCCGTCCCGATCCAGCAAAGGAACCAAACCCATTTCGTGCAGATACATGCGCACGGGATCAGAACTGCGGGACAGCTCCTGGGCATCTTCATCCTCTTCCGAGCTGCTTTGGCTCTCCAGTTCCAGCCCCACTTCCCTGGGCATGACCTCGATTTTCTTGTTGTTGTTCTCATCAACAATAGCGATTTCCAACTGCTGAAAAATGGTGATGATCTCTTCAATCTGCTCCGGCTCGCTCACCTCTGCCGGCAAGGCCTCGTTCAGTTCTTCAAAGGTCAAGTACCCTTTTTGCTTTCCTTTGGCGATCAGGGTCTTGATCTGTTGAATGTCTTTAATGGTGCTCATTTAGCCCCCTTGAGAAATTGACTGTATGCACTCAGTAACCTGGCCACCTCTGCCTCGTCCCCCCGCTCCTGGGCTTGAGCTATGGCTGCCTTGAGCTTCTGTTTTGTATGCTGTTCCCGGTCGTGGACTAATAAACTGCGAATATCTTCCCAAACAGCCCGGTCTTTTTCCGGATCTTCCTCTTGGATTTGACAGGTAACAAAAAAAGCCTTTTCCCCGTCATCCAAAAAAGGTAATATGTTATCGGAACCATGTGTACACAGTTTGTCCCAAAATCTTCGTCCCCGGTCTGTGCGCAAAAGATCGGCCAGGCCTTGGGCCCTGAGCTTCGGCACATACTGCGGGCAGCGAACGGCGAAGGCCAGCAGCTCACGATCCCGCTGCCCGGAAGCCTGAGAGCTGACTGCACCCTTTCCTGGCAAGTGCGGCCGGTATGGCCCCTGCGAATCCTGCAGAGCTCTGCGCAATTCAGTTTCAGACACACGCAGTCCCTCAGCCAGACGGGGCAGATAGTAGGCCCGCCATGAGGTCTGGTTCAGAGAGGAGAGAAACCGAACAGCCCAGGCCATGATGTCCTTGGGTGATGCATTGTCAGTAATCATGTGCAGGCAAAAGGCAAGGCCTTCCTCCGCCCTGTGCATCAACTCGTGCAGGGCTTCCGGGCCTTGGCTGCGCAACAGGCTGTCCACATCCTCACCCTCCGGCAGATTGACCACCCAGACCTTGAGGCCGGCAGCCAAGATCATCTCCGCACTGCGCAGCGCAGCCTGCCGTCCTGCCCTGTCTCCGTCAAAAATCAGGACCACACTTGTACACAGTCCGGCCAGACGGCGTACTTGAGGAGAGGTCAAAGAGGTCCCTAATACCCCGCAGGAGTTTTCAAACCCAAACTGGGCCAGGGTAAGAACATCGGCGTATCCTTCGGTCAGCAGGGCCTGTTTGCTTTGACTCACGCTGCGCCGGGCCTGCTCCAGCCCGTAGAGGAGATCACCCTTCTTAAATATCGGTGTCTCGCTGCTGTTTAAATACTTGGGATCCCCCTGGCCCACTATGCGGCCTCCAAAGGCCACGACCTTTCCCCTCAGGTTATGGATGGGAAACATGATCCTGGACCGGAAGCGGTCATAGATGCGACCGTTTTGATTTTGCGAGAGAAGTCCGGCCTGTACTCCCTGCTCCGGGGAATATCCTTTTTGAAGCAGACAGGTCTTCAAGTTGTTCCAAGCCATGGGTGCCCAGCCCAATCCAAAACGGTCGATTATTCTCTGATCAAATCCACGTTCCTGGAGATAATCCCTGGCCGGCTGCCCCTGTCTGCCGCCCAGGGCCTGTTGAAAAACACTCTGAGCCAGGGCATGCATGTCCAGGCATTGCTTGCGCAGCCGGGCCTGACCGCCGGCATCTGACTCACCCCGGTTGTCAAGCTCCACCCCGGCTTCACCAGCCAGTTCTCTCACAGCTTCAACAAAATCCAGTCCATTGATCTGACTGTAAAAATCAATGACATCCCCTGAGGCATGGCACCCGAAGCAATAGAACAAACCTCGTTCCGGGTGGACACTTAAGGACGGCTGGCTTTCTTGATGGAAAGGGCACACTCCCATCCACCGCTCTCCGGCCTGACGCAGGGAAACATAACGCCGGACCAGATCCAAAAGATCAATTCTTTCCTTTATGGCCTGAATATGTTCCGGGTTTACCTTGGACATATGCTCTGCCCCCACCCCAGACAATGAAGATTGCGGGACTTTGTCCAGCTCATGGACCGCTCCTCCCCGGCAGGATCTTCGCGGGCCGGCATCCTGCAGGCAATGCCCGAGCTCATCCTTGCCTATTCCAGACGGACAATGGTCAGTCCATCTCCTCCCTGTTCTTCGCTGGCCAGAGAGTACTGCTTGATCTCCGGCATCCGGGCCAGTTCCTCCTGAACCGCCTTTCGCAAAGTCCCGGTTCCCCTGCCGTGAATGATCTCCAGTTCACTAAGTCCCTGCAAAAGAGCCTGATCCACCTGCTGCTGCAGGGCAGTAACTGCCTCATCAGCTCTCAGGCCTCGAAGATCAATGCGGCCGAAAGCACCAGACCCTGTAAAAGCGGGAGCGGGGGCAGGGGATGGACTCTCGCGCTCCCTCTTTTCCTTCCCGCCCCGGAGTTCTCCTTCCGCCTCAGGCACCCAGAGGGTAACTCCACCCAAATCCAGCTTGATACGCTCTTTTTTGCGGTCCACTTCGAGGACCTGCCCGGATCTGCCCCAGGGGCGGTAATACACCTGGTCTCCGGCTTGCAAAGCATGTTGCCCCTGGCGGCTCTTTTCGCTTGTCCGGGTCGATATCAGTTCTTCCTGTAATCTTTTCTTCTCCGCAGCCAGCTTCCGCAAAGCCTGCTTGCGCTGCTGTCTGCCGGCCTTCCATTGGGCCACGACCTCCCGGGAATTCTGCCTGATCTCTTCGAGCAAGTGCCTGGCCTGCTGTTCCAGCTTGTTCTTGAGGTGCTTCTGCTCCCTTTCCAATGCCTCTTTGCGTTCCTGCAGCTCCTGAATTTCCTGCTCTCTGGCCACAGCCAGCTCATTGAGCCGGTTCATAAGCTTTCCGGAATCCTTGCCATCCAGCAGGAGATACTCCTCTGCCCTTTCGAGGATTTCTCCGGGCAGGCCGCGGTCCCGGGCTACATCCAGGGCCCTGCTGCCTCCGACCTGATCGTAGCCCAAAGTATACAAGGGCAACTGAGTCTTGGGATCAAAAAGGACGCTTGCCGCACGGACCTGATCCCGGGTCAAGCCATAGGCCTTTAAGGCCGGGAAATGAGTTGCGGCGACTGTCCACACCGAACTTTCCAGAAGGGCGTCCATTACCGCCTGTGCCAGGGCTGCTCCCTGGCTGGGATCTGTCCCTGCTCCGAACTCATCAAGCAAGACAAGACTGGCTGCATCCATATCCGGCCACTTTGCCCGGAAGTGATCGATCTGGGCAGTAAAAGTGCTCTGATGCTCCTGCAGGCTCTGTTCATCGCCGATAAAGACAAATATCCGCTCCCACAAAGGCAGTGTGCTCCCTTCCAGGACCGGCACAGGCAAAGCCGTCAGGGCCATCAGACCAATGAGGCCCAGTGTCTTCAGACAGACGGTCTTTCCTCCGGAGTTTCCGCCGCTGATGATCAAGCCGCGCTGGCCGGGCCCAAGTTCAATATCCACTGGCTGCACATCTTCCTGATTGAGAACGAGCAGGGGGTGCCGGGCCTGGCGCAGCTGTAAGAGCTGTTCGTGCCCCGGCCTGAGGCTTTGACCTTGAATATCCTGGGCCATGAGGATTTTGGCCAGTAAAACGTCCAGATGAACCATCCAAGAAAAAATCAGCCGAATGTGTTGCCCTTCTTGGCTGATCAGGGAAGTTAATGTTTGCAGGACACGCTGTCTGGCCTCCCGCTCCTCTTGCCTGAGTTCCTGAAGGGTGTTATTGAGTTCCACCAGGAGCAAGGGCTCAAAATAACAGGTCTCTCCGGTCTGGGAATAGTCATGGATGATGCCTTGCAGCCGGCCCTTGAAATTCGATTTTATGGCCAGCACATAACGATCGGCGGAAATAGTCAGATACTCGTCCTGGAGGTAGGTCCCGATCTTTTCCTGTCGCAGATATTCACCGATTTTCTGTGTACATTGGCTATGAATGCGTCGTATCTCCTGCCGAACGGAAAGGAGTTCCGGACTGCTTTCGTCCTTCAGGCCTCCCTCGGGATCCAGGCAGCGTTGAAGAGCCATCCAGCTCTTCTCGGGCCAGACAACATCGTTCATCTGCTTATGCACTGCGGGAAACCGCCCTTTATCCAGACGCGCAAGCACATCGCGAGCCTGATCAGCGGCCTGGAGCAGAGTTTTAATTCCCCACAGACCGTCTTCATCCAAGACCATTCCCTGCTGGAGGCAGGAAAAAATGCCTTCCATTTCCGGAAATGCAGTCACGGCACTGGCCAGTTCCTCAGCGGCTTCCAAAGCCTCGGTGAGCAGTTCGTTCTCAACGCCCAGATGCTGGGCATCAGGCAATGGACGCAGAGCCAGGCAGGCTCTGGCACCAGGTTCAGAGCGGGCATAATTCTGAACATGGTCCAGAAGATCATAAAAACCTAAAAGGCGAAGGGTTCGCGATTCCATAACTGGTGTTCTCAATCCCTGGAGGGCAGATCCCTGGCTCCCCCGTAAGGATTTTTATCTAAGGCATGAAGTCTTTGCTAAGAATGGAGGTTGCAGGTACGTAAAGTCCCACATGTATGGACATTGCAAACATGAGGATGTGAAGAATATCAACAGCTTGTGCAGCTGACTTGAAAAATAAGAACAGGGCGGAGCCGTACAGGTCCGCCCTGAACATTAAAGAAGATCGGCTAAGATCCCATCCGGGCCTTACGCATTTTTTTCATCATTCGCTTGCGAGCCGCAGCTTCTTTCTTTTTGCGCTGCACACTCGGTTTCTCATAGTGTTGGCGCTTTTTCAGCTCTGATAAGATTCCGGATTTCTCACATTGTTTTTTGAACTTGCGCAATGCATAGTCAAAGTTGTCATTATCATTGAGGATGATGCCAGGCAAACGTCGTCACCTCCTTTTCTCTGAACTTGATTTTTCGGGGCACGATCAAAAGAATAATTATTTATTCTATCCCCAAAATCAGCAAAAGGCAATACAAAATCTAAGACATAAAAATACACTGTCAATACCTAAGTGGCAGGATATTGCCGTCCTGCTGCCCCTGAAACACTGCTTTCTACCGAATGGCATCTTTGAGCAGCTTGCCAGGCCGGAATTTGACGACCTTTGCCGCAGGAATGGTAATCTCATCACCTGTTTGCGGATTGCGGCCCTTCCGTTCTTTTCGATCCTCAACCTGAAACGTGCCAAATCCGGTCAAAGTCAGCTTTCCTTCCCGGACCAGGATGTCTTCAATGGCTGACAGGCAGGCATTGAGGGCCCTTTCTGAATCAGCTTTGGTCAGTTCCGACTTTTCAGCCACCTTAGCGATCAAGTCTGCTTTGGTCATAGGTCTTCCTCCTTTCGCATTGTTTAAAAAAACTTACCATCTGAGTCACATATCGACTTTCCTCTCTCGTGCCCTCTGCATAAATCCAGGTCTTCGCCGAGGTCCTGCCACGCCCATTTCTTGACCAAAACCCAAAAAGTGGCATTTGTCAAGGGTTTCCAGGGACCAGAAGCGGATAAAAGGGGGAAATTGCCCCTTGGGCCTCATTCATCTCTTTGGGACTGGAGAGGAAAAACCTTCTGAGATAATGACAAAAATTCCCCGGGTGTGATGTCTTCTGGTCTGGCCTGAGGCCGCACTCCGTGTTCCGTAAACCAGTCCTGTACAGATTCGGACCACAAGCTGCGCAACGAGGTCTTTAACTGCTTTCTTCTCTGCTGGAAACATACCCGCAGGAGAGCAGCCAAAGCACTTCTTTGCTCATGATTTGGAACAAAAGCTTTAGGATACAGGGAAACAACTGCTGAATCCACTTTGGGCCGAGGCCGAAAAACATGAGGTCCGAGAATAAACTCCAGCCGGGGCTGGGCAAAACTTTGCACCCACACCGTAAGCGCCCCGTACTCTTTTCTTCCAGGCCTTGCCGTCAGACGTACTCCGACCTCTTTTTGTATCGTAAAGACCATCCCCCTCGCTCTTGAAAACCGGCTCACTATATCCCAAATCAAGGGTGATGCAATATTGTAGGGCAGATTTCCAATTATCTTCCCAAATCCGGCCCAGTGCAGCCGATCCCACTGGATACCCGAGGCATCAGCAGCAATTATATCCATATCAGGCCATTTCTTTTTCAATTCCCTGGCCAGGGCCAGATCTTTCTCCACTCCGGCTACCTGCGCCCCGCTTTGGAGCAGAAATTGACTCAATGCCCCCTGTCCAGGCCCTATTTCCAGCACTTTGTCTGCAGGCTGGAGGTCAAGACGTCCCACAATTTTACGGGCCACATTGGGATCGATCAAGAAGTTCTGGCCCAAACTTTTTTTGGCCCGGGTCCTCTCATCAGTGCCGTGCAGACCTCGCTCTTTTTCCTCTCCCTTAAGTTTGCTGCTCACAGGCGATCAATACTGGACAAGAAGGTTGAAAATCCGGCCATCGGCACTTCTTGGGGCCGGCTGTCAAAGGCTGCCTGCAAAAAAGAATCCAGCCAGAAATGGATATCATATGTCTGAATGGTCTCCCGCAAACGCCGCATCCGGGACTGGCGTTCTGATGGATGCATGTAATAAGCCCGCCTGATAGCCTCTGCCACTGCATTGACGTCATAGGGATTGACCAAAATGGCATCTGAATAGAGCTGTGAAGCTGCTCCGGCAAACTCACTGAGAATGAGTACGCCGTTTTCGCGGTAATTACATACACAGTATTCTTTGGCTACCAGATTCATTCCGTCCCATAAGGGAGTGATGAGAGCCATCTCCGCGGCTAAATAGAATGAGACCAGATCCGCACGGGGCAGGCTGCGGTATAAGTAGTGAACAGGAATCCATCCGGGCTCTGTAAATTGGCCATTGATTTCTCCCACCAGACGTTCGATATGTTCTTTCAGGGCTTGGTACTCCGGCACCTCTTCCCGACTGGGGACCAAAACCTGAAGCAGGGCGATTTTCCCTTTCAGATCCGGAAACCGGATCAGGGCTTGGCGGATTGCCTCCAGACGCTGGGGAATGCCTTTGGTGTAATCGAGCCGATCCACCCCCAAAATGACCTGTTGATCCGGATGCATCATGTGCAGCTTATCCGTTCGGCTGGAAACCTCTTTGGACTCCGCCAGGCCTGCAAACTCGTCAAAATCGATACTGATGGGAAAAGTTCCAGCCTTGACCTCCTTATCGCCGCAGGCAATCCAGGCCAGGTTCTGTTCTGTCTGCACCTGGGTATTTGAACACAAGCACTCCAGACAGCGGACAAAATTGCGCATATCCTGGGAGGTCTGAAAACCCACCAAATCGTATTCAAGCAAGGATCCCAGAATCGCCCGGCGCCAGGGCAGCTTGAGGAAAATTTCCGGCCCAGGGAAGGGGATATGCAGGAAATATCCGCACTTGCGGCGCGCCAGTCCTCTATTGATCTCCCGGGCTACGCACATCAAATGATAATCATGGACCCAAATATAGTCATCTTCAGTAGTTACAGACAGGATCTCCTGGGCAAAATGATTATTGACTTTTTGATACTTTTCCCAGTATTCCAGCTTGAAGTTACAGTGGGTATGAAAGCCGTGCAGCAGGGGCCAGAGGACCTCATTGGAAAATCCATAATAATATCCTCGGACATCCTCAGTATTGAGTATAACAGGATGTAGTAAGTACCCCTGATTCTCGGAGAATTCTTGCAGCGGCTGCCACACATCGGCCTGTTCAGACGTGCCGGGCCAGCCCATCCATACCCCGCCGTTCCGGCTGAGCACCGGGGCCAAAGCAGTTACCAGTCCTCCTGCACCTGCCTGAACATTCCACCGTTCATGCTCCCATTTCAGGGCCACAGGCAGACGATTGGAAACAACGACCAGACGATCAAACAACTCATGGATCATAGCCAAACCTGTTCTTTGGGCTGCAGCATTGTAAGCACTCCCGACCCCCAATTTCCAAAGTTCAGATACGCAGCGTTATTCTCGTGTTTTCCAGTCTGGTGCAGAAGTTTACTCCAAAACATCGAATCGATCAAACTTCATCATAAAATTGCCCCGCCCTTGTGTTGCAGAACGCAAGTCAGTGGCAAATCCAAAGAGTTGACGCAAAGGAGTCAAGGCCTGGACTACCTTGCCTCCCCCCCTGTCGTACATGTTTTCAATCTTGGCCCCCTTGCTCCCCAACAATGAGACCACATCACCGACAAAATCCTCAGGAACAAAGACCTCGACCAGCATGATGGGTTCCATGAGCTGGGGACTTGCGGTCTGCAGGGCCTTTTTCAACGCACCTCCGGCTGCCATATGAAAGCCGGCCTGGCTGGAAACGTCGGGCAGCCTCTGCATCCCGGTTACGGCTACGCTGACCCCCTGCACCGGGTACCCCCTGATGACCCCGCTTTGCAGACCATCTTCCACAGCCTGAGAAACCGCCTCGACCCAGGAGTGCGGCCAGCCATGGGTATCCATCTCCCAGTAAAGCCGATTTTCCTTTTGCCTTTGTCTGGGCTCCACCCGCAACCGGACCTGGCCATGATGCATGACCTCCCCCAGCTCCCGATGAAACTCATCCTCTGCTTCCGCTGTCTGGGCTATAGTCTCCCGGTATACCACCTGGGGCTTTCCGGAGCGCAGATCGACCTTGTGCTCTCTTTTCAGCCTCTCCAACAGGACTTCCAGGTGCAGTTCGCCCATCCCGGACAAAATGATCTGCTCAGTATCCTCATCCCTGGTCAGACTTAAGGTCGGGTCTTCCAAAAGCATTTTGTCCAGGGCCTGTAAAAGCTTCTCTTCTTCTGTTGCATTCCGCGGCTCAAGGGCCAGGGACATCACCGGCTTGTATTGAGAGATCTGTTCCAGGACCAATTGATTGTCCTTGCGGCACAGCGTATCACCGGTCCTGGCTCCCTTCATGCCCGCTGCAGCCACGATCTCCCCTGCTCTGACTTCATCTAAGCGGAGCTTGTGACTGGCATGCAGGACAAAAAGCCTGGCTGCTCTCTGTTCTATTCTTTGGGTGGAGTTGTACACACTCTCTCCGGCTTTCATCCGTCCAGAGTAGACGCGCATCAAGGTCAGAGGGCGTCCTCCATCCAGGACAATTTTAAACACCAATGCAGACAGGGGGGAGGACGTGGAGACTGGAAAGAAACTGGCCTTATGTGTGGACGGATCAATGCCTTGGGCCGGCCTGACCTGGGTTGGGGAAGGAAGGTAATCAATGACCGCATCCATAACCGGCTGTACGCCTATGTTCTTTAATGCCGACCCGGCTAGGACAGGAACCAGACGCAAATCCAGGGTCGCCTGGCGAATGGATGATTTGAGTTCCTGGACCTTGGGCATATTCCCGGCTAAATAGGCCTCTAGAATGGATTCATCAGTGTCAGCCAGGATCTCGACCATCCTCTCCCGCCACGAAAGCGCTTTTTCTTTTAATTCCTCCGGCACTTCTTCCTGGACTACCGTGGCCCCTTTGCTCTCCGGGTCAAAGCGCAAGAACTTCTGGCTCAGAAGATCCACCAGGCCCTTAAAGGCCGAGCCCTGCCCCACAGGGAATTGCAAAGGCAGGGGGGCAACCTGAAGCTTGTCCCTCATGTCCTGAAGAACAGCATCAAAGTCCGCACCCACCCGGTCCATTTTATTCACAAAGGCAATCTTGGGTACTTTGTAATGCTCTGATTGCCGCCATACAGTTTCACTCTGGGGCTCTACCCCGCCCACTGCACAGAAAACACCGACTGCTCCATCCAGAACCCGCAATGAGCGTTCCACTTCAATCGTAAAATCCACATGGCCGGGGGTATCAATAATATTGACCTGATGTTTTTTCCATTGGCAGGAGGTACAAGCCGAGGCAATGGTTATTCCCCGTTCCTGTTCCTCGGGCATATAGTCCATTGTCGCCGTACCTTCATGAACCTCGCCCAGGCGATGGATCTTTTTGGTATAATACAGGATCCGTTCAGTTAAGGTTGTCTTTCCGGCATCTATGTGGGCTATAATCCCAATATTGCGAATAAAGTTCAGATATTGGTCCTTGGCGCTCACAGTATCTCTCATTTTCTTATCT
>JBKHIL010000146.1:0-5016 GCA_046538645.1 Desulfovermiculus sp. | reverse complement strand
CCTGCCCCTTCCTGTATGTCCCAGTTTCTTGCTTGTCAACAATCCCGGCATGCTTTATTTTTGAGCACATCCAATGCATAAAACAGATTGAGCGATAACAGCCGTGAGAAGCAAATTCGACACTATGGAGGACTCCTTTTGAATAACTTTCTTAAAAATCTGATCCTGTGGGCCACCATATCCTTGGTCATGGTTGCCCTGTTTAATATGTTCAACACCCCGCAGGCGGAACGGAACCAGATTTCGTACACTGAATTTCGATCCCTGGTGGCAGACGGGAGAGTGACCGAGGTCCAGATTCAGGGCAAAAAGGTGACCGGAGAGACCAGGGACAATAAACGATTCTCTACCTATACCCCTGATGATCCGGACCTGGTGCAGACCTTAATGGATAAAGATATCCAGGTGACAGCCAAACCGACTGAAGATTCGCCATGGTATATAACCTTGCTGGTTTCCTGGTTCCCCATGCTCCTGCTCATTGGGGTATGGATATTTTTTATGCGCCAGATGCAGGGTGGGGGCGGCGGGGGCAAGGCCTTTTCCTTTGGCCGCTCCAAGGCCAAGATGTTTACCGAGGAAAACACCAAGGTCACCTTTTCTGATGTGGCCGGCGTGGATGAAGCCAAAGAAGAATTGACCGAAGTCGTTGAATTCCTAAGTAACCCCAAGAAGTTTACCCGTTTGGGAGGCCGGATCCCGAAGGGTGTCCTGCTTGTTGGCCCTCCGGGGACAGGGAAGACGCTGCTTTCCCGGGCTGTGGCCGGGGAGGCCGGAGTTCCCTTTTTCTCCATTTCCGGTTCCGACTTTGTGGAGATGTTTGTTGGTGTGGGTGCTTCCAGGGTGCGGGATCTTTTTGTGCAAGGCAAAAAGAATGCTCCCTGCCTGATATTTATCGACGAGATCGATGCCGTGGGCCGGCAGCGCGGCGCGGGGCTGGGCGGCGGGCATGACGAAAGGGAGCAGACCTTGAACCAGCTTTTGGTGGAGATGGATGGATTTGAATCCAATGAAGGGGTCATCCTTATTGCTGCCACCAACCGGCCGGATGTCCTGGACCCGGCCTTGCTGCGTCCCGGGCGGTTCGACCGCCAGGTTGTGGTCCCCAATCCGGATCTCAACGGCCGGAAATCCATTCTCAAGGTCTATTCGCACAAGGTGGCGTTGTCCAAAAAGGTGGATCTGGATGTCATTGCCCGGGGAACCCCTGGTTTCTCCGGAGCGGATCTGGAAAACCTGGTCAATGAGGCAGCCTTGATTGCGGCCAAGAACGATAAGGACCATGTGGACATGGCCGATCTGGAAGAGGCCAAGGACAAGGTCATGATGGGCAAGGAGCGGCGCAGCGTCATCTTAAGCGAAGATGAAAAGAAGACCACCGCCTACCATGAGGGAGGGCACGCTCTGGTGGCCAATCTCTTGCCCAAAGCTGACCCGGTGCACAAGGTTTCCATCATCCCCCGGGGCCAGGCCCTGGGCGTGACCATGCAGCTCCCCCTGGACGACCGGCATAACTATTCCAAGGAATATCTGGAATCCACTTTGGCGGTTATGATGGGCGGCCGGGTGGCTGAATTGCTTTTTCTGCAGCAGATGACCACCGGGGCCAGCAATGATCTGGAGCGAGCCTCCAAAGTGGCCCGGAAAATGGTCTGCGAATGGGGAATGAGTGACACCTTTGGGTCCATAGCCTTAAGCGACAACGGCAATGAGGTCTTCCTGGGCCGGGAGCTGGTTCAGCACAAACAATACAGTGAAGAGACCGCCCGGCTCATTGATGCCGAGGTACGCAAGATCCTGCAGGACGCCTACAACAAGGCCAAAAGGCTCTTAGAGGAGAATGCCGATGTCGTGCACCGCCTGGCGGCTGCCCTTTTGGAGAGGGAAACAATTTCGGGCAGTGATTTGACCAAGATCATGAACAATGAAGAGCTGCCCCCCTATGAACCGCCTGCGGACAGAAAGAACGGGCAGCGGCCGCCCGCGGAAGCTTCAGACCAAGAGGAAGAGGACGAGGATGAATCCGGAGAGTCTTCGGTCAGGGACCAGGACGACGATGAATTCCGGGACGATGAATCGGAGTTTACTTTTAGGGATGATGAGGACCTGGATAAAGAAAGGGACAGAGACGGAAAGTGATATGATCAGGCCTGTATCCTGGACAATTGCCGGGGGCCGGGTTTTAGGCCCGGCCCCTTTTTTTGTGGTCGGGATCGTCAATTGCACCCCTGATTCCTTTTACGACGGCGGGCTGTGTTTTGATACCGGGACAGCCATCAGCCACGGCCTGGAACTCTTGAATCAGGGGGCGGATATAGTGGATATCGGGGGGGAGTCGACCCGCCCTTTTTCTCGGCCCATAAGTGCTGATGAAGAAAGCCGGCGGGTTCTTCCGGTGGTGCACGGAATTCTGGATCAGTCCCCGGACGCGGTTGTATCCATAGACACTTACCGGGCCGGGGTTGCCATCCAGGCCTTGCAGGCCGGGGCACAAATCGTCAATGATGTCTCTGCCTGCGCCTTTGACCCTGAGCTCTTAAGCGTTCTGGCTGACTATAAACCCGGGTATGTGCTTATGCACTCCAGAGGACGCCCGGAAGATATGCAGAAAGATCCAAGTTATACCGATGTGGTGGAGGAAATTTACGCCTTTTTCGAAACCGGTCTGGACCGCCTTATTCAAGCCGGTGTGCCCCAGGACCATATAGTTTTGGACCCTGGAATAGGATTTGGCAAACTCCTGGAACACAACCTTGAGCTTCTGGCCAATATTGACCGCTTTTATGCCCTGGGCCGGCCGGTGTACATGGGATTGTCCAATAAATCCATGTGGGGCAAGCTGCTGGATATCGCTTCTCAGGAACGCCCCACGGCTACCCAGGTGGCTACAGGACTCATGGCGGCCAAAGGAGTGCCCATTCACCGGGTACACGAAGTAAGGGATACAGTGCGCACTTTGCGCATTGTCCAGGCCCTTCATGACCATGCAGGAGGAAGGAATCATGGATCATAAGTTGTTCGGTACTGACGGTTTGCGGGGGCAGGTGAACGTATTTCCCATGCAGCCGGAGACCATCATCCGCCTGGGGCTGGCCGCCGGACAATATTTTCGAAATGGAAAAAAACGGCACCGGGCGCTGATCGGCAAGGACACCCGGCTGTCCGGATATGTCTTTGAGACCGCTTTGACATCCGGTTTGTGCGCAGCGGGCATGGACGTCTTTCTGGTCGGTCCCATGCCGACTCCGGCCATCTCCTTTTTGACCAAGAACATGCGGGCCGATCTGGGGGTGGTCATCTCCGCCTCCCATAATCCCTTTCAAGACAACGGGATCAAGTTTTTTGACCGCGAAGGATTCAAGCTCAGTGATAAAACCGAACAGGAGATCAGTGAGCTGGTGAGCAGGGCTGACACGGTATGGGACAGTCCGCAGCCAGAGGCCATCGGCCGGGCCTATAAGATTGAGGACAGCCCGGGGAGGTATATCGTTTCCCTGAAAAACAGTTTTCCCGCCAATATGACCCTGGATGGCATGCGCATTGTTCTGGATTGCGCTCATGGGGCGGCGTACCGGGTGGCTCCCCTGGTGTTCCAGGAACTGGGGGCCAAAGTCATTCCCCTGGGCGTGGACCCGGATGGTTTGAACATCAATTCTGATTGTGGCTCTTTACATCCGGATGGTGTGAGCCAGAAGGTTTTGGAAACCGGAGCTGATCTGGGCATTGCCCTGGATGGAGACGCCGACCGGGTCATCCTGGTCGACGAGAAGGGGAGCATCCTGGACGGAGACCAGATCATGGCCATGTGCGCCCAGGATTTTCTGGACAAGGATTGCCTGCCGGGCAGGACCGTGGTGGCCACGGTTATGAGCAATATGGCCCTGGAGCTGTTCATGCAGGAGCGCAAAGGCCGCCTGCTGCGCACCCCGGTGGGTGATCGCTATGTGGCCGAGGCCATGCGCAGGCACGGTGCGTTTCTGGGCGGGGAGCAGTCCGGACATCTTATTTTTCTGCAGCACAGTACGACCGGGGACGGAGTTCTGGCTGCCCTGCAGGTCTTAAAAATAATGCAGGAGAAGCAGCGCCCGGTGTCTGAGCTGGCTGGGATGCTGGAGCTTTTGCCCCAGCACTTGGTCAATGTCCCGGTTCAGCGCAAGATTCCATTCGATCAGGTTCCTCAGGTTCAAAAGTCGGTCCGGGCTGCAGAACAGGCCTTGCAAGGCAAAGGCCGGATCCTGCTTCGTTACTCAGGAACCGAGACCAAGGCCCGGGTCATGGTGGAAGGGACTGATCCGGAGCTGGTCCGCACCTTGACATCAGACTTAGCGCAGGTCATTCAGGATCATGTCCGATAAAAAATCGTGTGGACATGTTTTTTATGTATAAATACTTTGCGGAAATCGTCCGTCGTTAGATGGACGGCTGTGTGTGAATGTATTCAGGCCAGGAGGGAGCTATGCGCATATCAAAGGTCGTTATTCCTGTGGCTGGCTGGGGCACCGGTTCTTTGCCGGCAACCAAAAATCTGCCTAAAGAGATGCTCCCTGTATTTAAAAAGCCTGGGGTGCAGTACATCGTGGAAGAGGCCATCGAGTCCGGACTCAAGGATGTGGTTTTTGTCACCAACCAGAACAAGACCATCATCGAAGATCATTTTGACTATAACCTGGCCTTGGAATCCGTACTGCAGCGGACTGGGAAGCAGGAGCTTTTGCAAGTGGTCCGGGAAGTGGCCGAAATGGTGAACATCATCTCCGTGCGCCAGAAGCGGCAGCTCGGACTGGGCCACGCCGTGCTCTGCGCCCGGGAGATCATCAAGAACGAGCCCTTTGCCCTTATGGTCGGTGATGATCTGATGTTCAACGTGGACCCGGGCATACGGCAGTTGATTTCAGCGGCCGAGGCCGAGAGCATGGCCGTGGTCGGGGTTATGCCGGTCCCAGAACACAAGGTCTCCTCCTATGGGGTGATCCAGGGAGAAGAGATCGGCCCGGATATGTACCGGGTCCGTGGTCT